>JBCDHA010000011.1:0-19487 GCA_038750705.1 Bacteroidota bacterium | reverse complement strand
TTATATTTCTCGTCACCCGTCATCATATAAGCCCGTTGAGATGCAGATACACGATTAGCACCACTTAAGATGTCTGCGGTAAGAATCGGAACCGGAATTCGCAAATCACTGATGTTATCCAGTATTTCCTTGGTCTTAGAATTTTGATAAGTTACAACCGAGGTTATCACCGTGAGAATAGTGAGCGTGATAACAACAATAGCAACCAGTTTATCCTTGATCCTATTGAAGTCAAAGAGCTTTGATTTTTTCTTCTGAGTAGTTTCGGTTAGTGGAGTTTGATCTACTGTTTCAGCCATGGAAGTTTAGGTTTAATAGTTAAGAACTATTGACTGCATCGAATAAATCTATCCAAATCGCCATTAAATCATATTATATGATTTAAAACTAAGTTACCGCTAATTAAACAGAGTTATATGTAATGATGCTTTTGTGAACAGTGAACACAACGCAGTTAATTAGGTTTATTACTTTTTACATAAAAACTTACACATAAGATATAACCACCTGATAATCAGGTGGTTATTAAGTAGTAAAAACTAAAAAAATCTTGTGATATTTATAATATCAGATCATTTCGGTCATTTGAGGCTGTAGCAATATCGATTTGTTATACAGGTATATGGATAGGGGTGTTTCCGAGTTGTTCTCGATTTTCACCTCATCTTGACTTACACTGATGTTTAAAAGCCAATCTCGGAATCTGATTTTGAAGGAATAGGAACTCCAGCCATCGGGAATAAAGGGACTGAAATGAAGGGAGTTATCTTTCACTTTCATACCTCCAAAGCCCTTAACTACAGACATCCATGTTCCGGCCATACTCGTAATATGGCATCCATCCTCCGTGTCATTATTATAATCATCCAGATCAAGGCGGGCGGTACGGAGATACATTTCATAGGATTTTTCTTTGTAACCCAGCTTGGCCGCCAAAATAGAATGAACACACGGGCTTAAAGATGATTCATGAACGGTTATAGGCTCGTAGAAATCAAAATTTCTCTTGATAGTCTCCATGTCAAACTCCTCTTCGCAGAAGTATAAACCTTGTAAAACATCGGCCTGCTTAATAAAACAAGAACGTAATATTCGATCCCAAGACCAATTCTGATTTATGGGTAGGTGCTTAGCATCCAAATCAGCGACTTTTATAATTTCCTTATCCAAAAAGCCTTCCTGCTGAAGAAAAATGTTAAGTTTTTTGTCTTCAGGATAGTACATATTATCGATAATTTCCCGCCACTTTGATGTTTCACCTGTTTCATCAAAATTCAGCTTCTCGATCAACGTATTATATTTTTCAAGAGATTCGCCTTTTACTAATTGGAGCGCCTCAAGAGTATAGCGCATGCACCAGGTAGCAATGAAATTGGTATACCAATTGTTATTTACATTGTTTTCGTATTCGTTTGGACCGGTTACGCCAAGCATCACATATTTCTGCTTGACTTCTGAATAGTTCACACGTTGCTTCCAAAAACGCGCTATTCCTACCAATACCTCTACCCCATAATCAACCACATATTGACTGTCACCGGTGTAGTTAACATAATCGTAAATGGCATAGGCTATAGCCCCGTTCCTGTGAATTTCCTCAAATGTGATCTCCCATTCATTATGGCACTCCTCGCCATTCATAGTTACCATAGGGTAAAGCGCCGCACCATCTGTAAAACCTAGTTTAGCAGCATTTTCAATGGCCTTATCCAGCTGCTTGTACCTATACAATAAAAGATTGCGAGCCACATGCTGATCTGCCGTACTTAAGTAAAACGGAAGACAATATGCTTCGGTATCCCAATAGGTGCTACCTCCATATTTCTCTCCGGTAAACCCTTTTGGACCTATATTTAAGCGTTCATCTTCACCGGTATAGGTTTGGTGCATCTGAAAGATGTTAAAGCGAATTCCTTGTTGAGCGGAAATGTCACCTTCAATTTTAATATCACTCTCCTCCCACTTTAGTGCCCAAGCCGCCGATTGTTCATTAAGGAGAGCATCAAAACCTTTATTAAAAGCTCTATTTAGTTCACTGTAGCAAACATCCAAGAGGTCAGATTTTCCATGGTTTTCAGAACTTACAATTGCCGCATACTTCTCTACCTTTATTTGGTCATCCACATTTACGTCAATGGCAGCAGAAGAACCAATGTATTTTTCCTTGCTTATGGTTTCGGGTTCCCTATCCAGAAGTACATTGTTTTTAAACAAGCTGTATTGCATGCCAGTAGCTACATGAAAATCAAGCTTGTTGGTCTTGGCCACTATCACTCCCGTGTTAGTTTCTTTCGTCTCTCGTGATACTTCATCCCAAAACTTCTCTCCATAATTGGAGTCTTCATTGGAAACATCGAAATCAACGTAAGATGTTACTGTAATTTGACCACTGAAATTTAGCGCCTTAATAGAATATTGAATGGCTCCTGTCTGATCATCAACAATACTGCAAAAACGCTTTGAAACTACGTGCACCTGATTGCCGGCTTCGTTGGTAGCCTTAAACTCACGCATTAAATAGCCCTCACGCATATTGAGTTCCCTTCTAAAATCATCTACCTCACACTTTGCCAGATCTAATTCAATACCATCAATGTATACATCTATTCCTATCCAATTAGCAGAATTAATGACTTTGGCAAAGTATTCAGGATAACCATTTTTCCACCAACCCACCCGGGTTTTGTCAGGATAATAAACGCCTGCTACATAACTCCCCTGCAATGTATCACCCGAGTACCGCTCTTCGAAGTTGGCGCGCTGCCCCATACGTCCGTTACCTATAGAACACAGGCTCTCAGAAATTCTGTTAAGTTTAGGGTCAAACCCCTCTTCTATTATTTTCCACTCATCATGTTTGATATAGTTCTTCATAGTGATGATATTTTCTTTTCAAATTCGTTTAAATCAATGCTTCCTATACCTGGCACCACCCAATCAGCTTCTCCTAAAACATCAGGCTCACCTATTCCTATGCAGTACATACCGCCATTTTTGGCAGCCTGTACTCCGGCTACGGCATCTTCAAAAACCACACATGATTTCGGATCACTGTTAACTGCAGCTGCCCCTTTTAGAAACACCTCAGGGTCCGGCTTGGCTGCACTTATAGCGTTGCCGTCCATAATTGCATCAAAAGCATCCTTAAGTTGAATATTTCTTAAAACCATTAAAGCATTTTTAGAAGCTGAACCCAGCACAATTTTTCTTTCAGAAGCTTTGTTGGCTGAAATAAACTCACGGACACCGGGAAGCGTATCTTCAGGCTTCATTTGGCTGATGAGTTCAACAAACCAATTATTTTTCTGCTCTCTATATGACACCTTATCTGCCTCCGCCATTTTTACATCGCCCAATGACAGCAGTATGTCAAAAGACGCAACCCGGCTAACACCTTTGAGTCTTTCATTGTCTGCTAAAGTGAATGGAATATCTAATTGATCAGCGAGCTTTTTCCAAGCCTGATAGTGAAAAACGGCAGTATCAACAATTACACCGTCAAGATCGAAAATAAGAGTATCTATTTTGGCCATAACTTAAAATGTTATGCAAAGCTATGGTTATTCGCCGCAAATTATGAGTAATTCAATGCCGATCTCCGCAAACGATTTCTGGTACATACAGTATTTTAAGAGCCAGTGATTTATAATTCAGACTTAGATCTGTAAATATTTACAATAGCAATAAAAGCTATGATTAGCCATACAATATTAATAGCTGTAGAAGGGTAGGCGCCGTAGTAGATCGTATTAACAATTAGAAATGCCCCACCGGTTAAATTTAAAACCTGATACCACAATGATTTAGCTGTTATTTTGTGATAGCTGATCAGGCCATAGGCCAAAATAACTTCGATTGAACCTATCCACCCTATGATATCAATAAAGATTCCATGCATGGCTCAAAACTATAATTTTACACTGTACACACAGGCCAACCGTTAAAATATATTAAGATTAAAATAAGCATGAATGAGTTATTAAGCATTGTGTTGTTGACCAATGCTTTTACTCTTATCTTGGCCCATTATTAAACAATATTAAGGTTAAAGATGAGCGAGGTTAGCAGTAAGACAAAGCCATTCCATGCTAAAGTACACAGGGAAGCAGATGGCATTGTAAACTACTTTATTTGGGGTTATTTTATTATCGGTTGGGCGCTCAGCCCTGTGCATGGCACTTACATGCTGGCTCTTATAACGAGTTTGATAAACGTAGCGCTCTTCTATGGCAGTAAGGCTCTAGGGAAAGAAAAGTTTTGGCCCAGGATAATGGTTGGTCTTTTGCTTTGGAATTTCAATATGCAGTTCATACTTCAGCTGCATGGCGCCGTTGAAATACATTTTTTCTACTTCATCACCATTACAGCATTATTGTTTTACGAGTCTAAGAAGGTAATCATCCCTACGGTGGTTTATGCACTGGTCTCTTTTGCCCTACTTTTCTATTTCAGTTCTAATGGCATGTATGTTGTTTTGGATCAAATCGAAAATCTTACTACCCGAAACATACTTATCCATCTTTTACTTGTCTCTCTCTATGGCGTATTAGCCTGCTTTTGGGCCAATGCTCAGCGTAGGCAAACCGAGCAATCGGCATTAGACCATTTAAAAATCGATGAACAACTGAAGCTAATGGAAAACAATATCGATTTTGCACGAAATATCAGCCAGGGAAATTTAGAGGCCAAATATGAAGCCTTTGACGGCGACAAATTAGGAAATGCGCTGATAGACATGAGGCAAAGCTTGCTCGATGCCTCCGAACGTGAGGCAAAGGAGCGTTTCATAAATATAGGTTTAGCTTCAATCGGTGAGATCTTAAGAAACAACGCTGACAATCTTGATAATCTCTGCGATCAGGTTATCAGCGAACTTGTCGGTTATATGAAAGCAAACCAAGGCGGTATTTTCATAGTCACTGAGGATTCTGATCAAAATATATACCTCGATTTAAAGGCCTGTAGAGCTTATGAGCGAAAAAAATTCATTCAAAAAAGATTGGAGTTAGGGCAAAGTCTGGTAGGACAGGCAGCTATTGAAAAACGTACAATCTATATGACTGACATACCTGATGATTACATCAATATTACCTCAGGATTAGGGTTAGCCAATCCAAGTTCTCTTTTAATAGTACCCTTGAAGTCTAACGAGAAAATCATGGGGGTCATTGAAATGGCATCGTTTGAAATTTTTAATGAAACCGACCTGGAATTCCTCGAAAAAGTGGGGGAAAGTATTGCAGCAACTATCATCAATGCAAATACAAATCAACAGACTCACGTTCTTTTGGAACAATCCAAGCAAATGACTGAGCAGATGCAGGCCCAGGAAGAAGAAATGCGCCAGAATATGGAGGAGATGCAGGCTACTCAGGAGGAAATGGCTCGAGCTCAGAAGGAGCTGGCAGAGAAAGAAACCAACCTAAACGCTTTAATAAACAATACTTCCGACTCCATTATCACAATAGATAGAGATTACAATATTCTGGTGATGAATGATGTGGTTAAAGGACGCTACAAAGGCACCCAATACGAAGGGATGGCAGAAGGATCAAACGCACTTGACATGCTAGGTAATGTGAGAGATGAATGGAAGGCCAAGTACGATAAGGCCATGAATGGTGAAGCGCTAAACTTTACCCTGGAGAGTTCAGTCCATGGAGAAAATACCTGGCGAGAGTATTTTATTAACCCCGTAAAAGACAAGAACTCATCCATAGTTGGGGTATCCGTATTTTCAAGAGACATCACAGAAAGAAAGCAGCTTGAAATTGAAATGGATCAACGCGAGTATGTACTGAATGGTATGATCAATAATACAAGCGACACGTACTTCGCAATTGATACTGACTATAAGATTATGGTGGTTAACGATGTTTTAAGGAATCGATTCAAAGAATCAAACATTGACCTACAGCCGGGCATGAACATACTGGATCTCCTCCCGTCTGAAATTTATGAGAAATGGAAGGGTAGATATGATAGGTGTTTAAGTGGAGAAAAGATAAGTTTGGAAGAAGAAAGGCCCGTTAAAGACAAGGTCCTGTACACCGAAATTAGGTGCGAACCTATTGTTGATGATAACAACAAAATCATAGGAGCATCCGTAACGTCAAAAGATATTACGGAACTGAAAGAGATGAAGGAAAAGGTAGCTGAACTAACCGAATGACATCAAAGGTTCCCTAGGCTTATCACGATCATCAACGTGATGTGATAATAAAATTTATTGCACTGATACTTCAAATGGCTTATTTGTTGGTTTTGAAAGTTCGGTGTTGTGCCATAAACCACCGCTCCAACGAGGGTAATCGTGCAGGCGCTGACGTGGTATCCGGCATCTCATTCTAAACTGATCCATTTACTTTTGAGAGTACCCGAGTCATTCCTTTCGTCTAACACGGTGATCATTGAAGCATTTGATGAGTTAGATGTTGTAGATCAGGCATGGCCATGTTCCGGCATAGGCTAATTCAGTTTTTGTAATAATTCGATGTACTCTGCTTCATTCTTTAAAAATGAAAACTCAGGTTGTTTTTTAATACGCTCCGGTCTGGACATCCCTAGTTCATGAGCCATATTTAGGTAATACATGGTTTTCTCCTTATTATATTCCAATCCATGGAGCTTTGCCATATTAAAACTTCCCCAGACACTGCTTGGATCAGCGTATAACCATATTTCATTGAAAGTAATGGCTGTTTTCGTATCTCCCTGTTGTTGAAACTTAAAACTTGCCTCGGCAAATTTCGCCCATATCAAATTCAGCAGCCGTAATGACATACTTAAGTATCCATTTTCTTTTTTAGCCAAGCTGCGCAACTCATCTATCTCATTTTGCCACCAACGGATTCCTCTTATTGTAGAATCATTTTCAACGCTCAACCTTGTATACCAGGCCTCAGAAAAAGCCTCGAAGTACTTGCCCTGATACCTCGCTTCCTGTCTTTCAATTTTCAGTTGTCTTTTGGCTTGTTTCTTAAACTCTTTTCCATCGATGTATGGAGAAATTTTGTTTTCCAATGGGGTCAAATCAATCTGTTCCTTATAATTCTCTATGATTTTATAATAATAGTCTACCGCACTGTAGATTTCTGATGATTCCAGCAAACTATCTATCGCACGAACATCAATATCAAATGCTGTTGTAAGATCATAATACGGATTATAACCGGCCCTCTTTACCTGTTGCAGCTCGAGCCAGTAAACGGCCTGCTTTAAATAATGAGAGGGCGGCCAGGTATGTCCTCCGTCGAACCACAACTGGTGGTTTTCAAACCCAAGTTCATCCAACTTTTCAGCGACCTTTTTTAGCTCCAGATAGTTCATATCTTTAATACCCGCCACCGATACATAATCAAACCTATGGGCTTTATTGGGTTGATATTCAACCGGGTTTGGTAAACCTGCTCCACAAGCAATAACACCGGCAATTTGATTTGTAATTACAGCCAGTGCCGTAGCCGCCCTTGCCCCTCCGGAAAAGCCTGCGGTATAAATCCTGCTCGCATCTACAGCGTATCTTTTGGCGGCATCGGAAAATAATGCTTCAGCAGCATCGAAAACCACTTCCCAACTTCCATTTCTTGAATTATTTGAAGAAATTAAAATATAGCCAAGCTCTTCTGCCACAGGCCGAAACCGCTTTACCGGTAAATTTCCACGGGCAGCAGGCTCAAAAATAAATATAGCAGGCCATTCAATACTATCCCTATAATTTGACGGTAAATACAATGCATATGACTGCTCAGAATCTTCCAGACAAAATACTGAATCAATAACCTTACCTGGCGCTAACTGCGCCGGGCACTCACTGATAATAAAGAGAAATAGGCACGCAAAAAGCAGCGTTTTCATTTTAACTCTGATTGTGCAAGCCGGATGACCTTAATTAACCCCTCCCTTTGTTTTAAATTGATGTTGTTTGCTTTAACGAACTCTTTTATGACTTCTGTATGTTCGCCAAAAAGAGCATAAAACTCCTTCTTTTTCTTAGGCAATTCGCGGGTTGTTCCGTTTATCAGTAGATAAAAAATCTCATTCTTCACATACCTGGCCGACCGTTCCCCCACGTCCAACGCTGCCAAATAGCTGGGCTTGATTATTTCTATTTCAGATTTTAGAAAAAGTCCTGGGTTTCCATCTACTATTCTTTCAAAAAACCCTTCATTAATTTGCCCTAAGCCTGGAAAACTGACGTATGAATCGTAGTATTTCCACTGTCCTTTAGCATCTTTATGTTCAAAGTGACTTACAAACGCTCCCGCCAAAACGCGAACATGGGGGCCATGATCCAGCTCAAATTGATTTTTTTCCATGTCGTACCTTAACCTGACATCATTTAGCACTGATCCATTTTTCAAATAGATAGTACCTAACGACCACGCTTCATCCAGGTAGATCGTTCCGGAAACTTCACTTACCGGAAGCTGTTTGGTTTCGACAATGCCACCGGCAGCCGTGTTCACATTTAACTTCCCTGCTTGCTGCCGAACCTGGCATACACCTACTTTACAGGTACAGATGACTATAAGTACAACGCTCAAATATTTCATGAAAACGAGACTGCTTTAAAAGCCTATTTGGTAAAAAACATCAAAAAATTATCTTGCCGCCAACTTGAGTTGCTTTACATCGATTAAGCTCAACGCGACCCAATTACTTTGTCGAAAAAACGGTCACGCCGTCCATACGCAAATGGCCTTTTAGAAAAAAGGGCTGCCTTTTTTGGCAGCCCTTCGGTAATTATTGATCCCACCAAAACCTGTCTTGAAAATCAGGTGAAGTTATCGGAACGTTACTATTGTTCAAATCGATCTCAGTTTGAGGATAGGGTAACCTTCTTGGTATTTCACCATTTAAGTTAAACGCATTATTCCCACCTGTAACCGGAGTAAGCGCAGGAAAGCCTGTCCTTCTAAAATCAGTCCATGTTTCAAGTCCATGTGAATAGAGTGCTATATACTTTTGAGTCATAATTTGCTCCAGACGTGCCTCATCATCGGCAAGACTCTGCAAGTCACCATTAGCCGCTACATAAGCCGCATCTACAGACCCAATAATTTTTGAAAGAGAGGCCGTAATTGCATCTTGAAGAGCAACTTCCGCCGCAGCAACATCGCCATTCTCCATTAACTCTGCTTCCGCCTCAATAAACTTCATTTCGGCATAGCTCATGTAAACCACCGGAGAATTGATCATGGAGTAATATGTGCCAACATCAAACGAAAAGACGGTGTCGACTACAACATCGTTGTCGTCTTTTTGCAAAATTGGAACCACAAAAGCGTTATACCTGGGATCGTTCAAATCCAGCATTAACCGAACAAAGGTGTCGTCCATCTGTATGTTACCGCCTCTGTCTTGTGAAAACTGGTACTGAGGATTGGCTTCATTAGGACCGGTGCCAAAAATAAACTCAAAATCTTCAGCATTTGAAGAAATTCCATCTGCCAACTCGCTCAAGGCGTTGGAGTACGCATTGGCATCCACCTTGGATGTATGCATATAGTATTTCGCTTTTAATGAATGTGCCACTCGTATCCAGGCATCGGTATCACCACCGTACATCAGGTCATCTGAACCTAAAGCCGGCCCTGCGCCTGCATCTCCTTCGAGTGCTGTTATGGCCTCGTCTAACAGGGTTTGCACCGTAGTATAAATATCCTCCTGTTCGTCATAAGTAGGGAAAAAGTTGTTATCCGTAAGGCCTTCAAACGCATCAACATAAGGTACGTCACCAAACATATCTGTAAGACTCCCTATTCCATGGGCAATAAGCACTTTGACCATACCCTCGGTATGCTTGGAATCTTCGTCCTGTGCTTTTCTCAACACTGTTACCAAGGGGTTCAGACTATTGTGATAGACCCTGCGCCAAACCCCATCCATATCACTGGCCTTCACCAGATATTGGTAATTATCAAATTGTTGTGCATTGATCCCTTCAAACTGTTGCATAAACAAGCCGCTGATCCTGACCATTTCGCCGCCTACTGCAAAAGCCATTCCGGCCTGTGCCGCCGGTACTATAGCCTGGGCTGAAACATCAGCTGGTATAGCAGGGTTAACATTAGTATCACCAAATTCACATCCACCGGTCAATATGGCCAGGCTTGTGATGCCTATTATTAGTTTATATTTTATTGTATTCATTCTTTTTAAATTTTATGTAATCAGCTCAGAATGTGATGTTTAAATTGACCCCGTAACTTCTTGTATTTGGATTATTGAAATAATCATAAGCAAAAACGTTACTGGCATCGCCGGTAAGATTAGTTTCAGGATCGATACCCGTATAGTCCGTAATCAAGAATAGGTTCCTTGCGCTGAAGCCAATTCTTACAGTTTCAAAAGGCAGATTACTCAAGGCTTTTGACGGAAGATTATAGGAAACATTCAGATCTCTTAATCTTATAAATGACCCATCCTGAACAGTCAACTCATCCAGGTTTACAAAACCATAGTTTTGGTAGAAGTTTGTGCCTCCGTCTGTTCCGCCTTTTACAACTGCAATGTTATTGACCTGATCAGTAGGATTACCTTCAGAATCCGCCAAAACTCCCGGGAAAGTCACAATCTCATTCCGATCAAGGGTTTCCTCACCAACACCAAAATTATTCAACACGCCTGAGGTACCGTTATACACATCTCCGCCTTCCTTAATGTCCAGCAAGAATGAAAGCTGAAGTCCTTTATAGTTGAAGGTATTGCGTATACCCAATGTGAAGTCTGGTGTAGGATCTCCCACTTTTCCATCTACAGGATCCTGCAGCGGCATACCATCAGAGGGATCTATTACCATCCTGCCCTGATCATCACGTAAGAATCTTGTACCGAAGAATATCCCATAGGGCTCGCCCACTTGTATTCGTTGCGTACCAAATGGATCTATGGTGATAACATCAAGCCCTGGTGCAATAGCATTAACTATTGTGGTGTACTTATGGAAATTTAATCCAAGCTCATAGCTAAAGTCGCCGGTCTGGACCAGTGTAGAATTTAAGGCTACCTCTATTCCTTCGTTCTCAATTTCACCCGTATTAATTGCGCGTTGTAAAAATCCTGATGATCTGGCTATATCCACCAGGTTTATTACGTCTTCAGAAAGTGAATTGTAATAAGTGATGTCAGCGGTGATCTTTCCGCGCCAAAATCTCAGGTCTGCCCCAATTTCTAAGGTGGTAGTGAACTCAGGTTTCAACTCTGAATTACCCAACTGACCATCCGGAATAAATGAATTGGTACCAAGGGCAGGGAAAATAACACCGTTGGGAGTAGTCCAACCATCTCTTACTCTTGCCTGAGAAAAACCGGAAGTGGTCAGGGCAAATAGTGCATCGTTTCCTACTTTACCATAAGAAACTCTCAGCTTACCATAGGGTAAGATGTCATCTCCAATATCAAATGACTCCGTAAACGCCCATCCTAATGCGGCAGCCGGATAAAAGAAAGAGTTGTTACTTTCAGGTAATGTCGAAGACCAGTCATTTCTTCCGGTCAGGTTCAGAAATAACATCTCTTTATACGATAACCTAATGTCTCCATAAGCTCCATAGAGCTCTCTTTTTATGGGCCTTTCCACAGAGCTTATCGAACTCGCACTAGCCGCATTAAAAAAACCTCGTGAGGCAAGTCCCTGGCCATCATCTCTTCGATTGTCAACTTCTTTCTGGTAAAAATTCCAACCTACAGTGGCATTTAAGCTAAAGTCTTCATTTAAATCTTTGGAGATTGTCGCTAAAATATCTGTATTAAGATCAGTACTGCTTATTGAATGATTTACAATTTGTCCGGCAGGTAAAGTACCTGATCCGATGTCATTACGGAATTTTCTAAAATCACTATAAGTATCAACACCAACCCTGGCGGTAGTAGTAAGCCATGGTAACCAATCATAAGACACCTGTGCAAATCCAATAATTCTGTCAACATTATCCGTTAGGAAGTTTTTGTAAACGGTCCAGTACGGGTTATCATAAATGGCCCTGTCACCCAGTAACCCTCTGTATGACCTGGGTCGTCCATCTTCAAACTGATAGGCGGATACATCATCATCAGGGTCTACCCCATTTCTATTATCAAAAGTGGGAGAAGTACGTAACAGACCCAGCATGACACCTGAAGTATTTGATCCGTTTTGCGAACGCTTACCGCCGGAATTGATATAGTTTGCTGAGAAACTGGTTTTGAGTTTATCAGTAAGATTAGCTGAAATCGTTGCTTTGAAGGATGTTCTGGTAAAGTCGCTATTCGGTATTATACCGGATTGGTCCATTCTACCGGCTGACAGGTAATAAGTTACATCTGCTGTTCCGCCTGAAACACTAATATGATTATTAAGCGTGACTCCGGTTTCGAAAAAATCTCCTTCATTATCATAGGCATTAACTACTTGATCTGTAGCAGTAGGGTCGCTGGCCAGAACGATAAGGCCATTTCTATCCCAGATAGAGGACGTAGTAGAATACCTAAGGTCTGAAATTTCCGGTCCCCAGCTGAATCCGGTAAAAGAACCCGTCATGGGGCTTTGAAAGGTTGGCACGAATACTCCCGACCCATCGGAAGTTTCTACAGGATTACCTTGTGCAAATCTTTTTTGTAAATCTGGCAGCTTGTTAACCCTATCAAACGTGGCGGAAGTGCTGAAACTGATCTTGGGCTTTCCGGCAGTATTGCTACCTCTTTTTGTGGTGATTATAATAGCGCCATTAGATGCCCTGATACCGTATAAGGCTGTAGCTGCCGGGCCTTTAAGCACCGTCAAAGAACCTATGTCGTCCGGGTTGATATCAATAGCCCTGTTGGAATTGTTAACTCCACCGGAACCTAAATCACTCACTGCATCTTCAGGCGAATCTGCTGTGGTGAACGTGCTATTATCTATCGGCACACCATCCACTACAAAGAGGGGCGAGTTCTGGCCAATAATTGTGCTGTTACCACGGATTCTTATCTGAGCAGCGGCACCCGCTGTACCTCCGGAACTGGTCACCTGAACACCGGCGGCCTTACCGGCAAGTGCTGCTACCATATTGGTTTCACCTGATCTCGCCACTTCTTCAGCCTGAACCGCTTGAATTGAGTAACCCAAATCCCTTTTATTTGCCTCAAGTCCAATGGCAGTTACTACTACCTCGCTGAGTTGCTTGACATCGGCTAAAAGCGATACGTCAATGGTAGAGCGTGAACCTATGGTAACCTCCTGGGATTCAAACCCTACAAAAGAAAAAACAAGCACACTTCCATCAGATATGGAAATGCTGTAGTCTCCATTAACATCTGTAATGGTTCCATTGGTAGTGCCTTTTTCCAAAACATTGACACCCGGCAAACCAGAGCCATCATCTTCAGATATGACCTTACCGGAAACTACCCTCTGCTGTGCGTGAACCAGTACGGCAGTAAAGAGCAGCAATAAACTTAACAGTAAAAACTTCTTCATAAGCATGAATTTTATGGTTAAAAATCTGGCGATCAGAGAAAGACCGCTCTATAAGTCGATTAAGGTAAACACATGCTAAACCGCATGAATCACGCAGAAAGTATGAAATAAATTAGGCGCATCAGCCTGGTGTTAACCCTGGCTTAAAAAGGTTTTTTTGTTTAAAAAAAGAGGTAATAATGAATTAGATACCTAAACAAACTGACAAAGCGGTCACCCAAATTACGTTAATATTAGAGCTCTTATTATCGTGTTAAACGGGGTTGCTAAACCTTACGGTTTACCAGATAAACGCCAAAAATTATGAAGGTCATGCCTAAATAATGCCAAAAAAATAGACGTTCGCCGTCTATCAACCCCCAGATAACCGCAACTATTGGAATAATGTAAGTGACGGAGCTAGTGAAAATTGGGGAAGTGATCTTTACCAATTGATTAAATAAAATCAAGGCTATTGCGGTACCTACAATGCCCAGAACTGACAATGCGCCTAACGCTAAAAGTGCGCCTTCTTCATATACCGTTTTCTGAATAAAACCTGTGTTGAAAAACAAATGTAAAAGGGCCATTGGGCCGACAATAAATAGCGAGAGACTTGTGATAGCACGTGCAGAAATATCTGCCAGCTTGAATTTTATTAGGTTCAAATTAGTTGCATAAAACAGAGTAGCCAGCACCACAAATAACGCGTAGCTATTGAATTCTATTCCGCCTGTTCCACTTGCAAACATTAGCACTCCTGAACCGAAGAAGCCTAATAGCAACCCGACTTTAACCAGAAAGTTAGTACGTTGAGAAAAAAGCACTGTGCCTATAAACATAGTAAACAAAGGGGTTAGAGCATTAAGTATGCCGGCGACTGAACTTGGTATTTGAGTTTGTGCAGTAGCAAACAGAAAAGCGGGCAAGAAGCTACCAAACATGCCTACCGCGAAAAGAAATGGCCAATGTTTCCTTTGAATCTTTTTTAAAGATTGAAGAGCCATGGGAATTAAAAAGAGGTACGCAGCTACAATTCTAATAGCACCTACCTCTAAAGCCGAGTAGATCAGAAGTCCTTTTTTTATTAATATGAACGAACTACCCCATATTAAAGCAAGGATAAAAAGCAGCGCCCAGGCCAAAAAATCTGTGTTCTTATGAGGCAATGTGTTAGGCCATCACAGGCTCGCTATACCTTTTATCTACTTCTTCAAGAATAGCGAGAACATCTGCTTGTGCATTAGCTTCTACCAATCTGGTTCGGAAAGGTTTAAAACCATGTAAACCTCTGAAATAGTTCGTGTAGTGTCTTCTCATCTCAAAAATGCCCTGTCGTTCCCCTTTCCAACGAACCGAAAAATCAAGATGCTGGCGTGCAATATTGATTCTATCTTCTAAAGTTGGTTGGGCTAACTTCTTTCCTGTATCGAAGTAATGTTTGATTTCATTGAAGATCCATGGGTATCCGATAGCCGCTCTACCAATCATAATTCCGTCAACTCCGTATCTATTTCGATATTCCAGAGCCTTCTCCGGGCTATCGATATCACCGTTACCAAAAATAGGTATGTGTATGTGCTGATGGTTTTTGACTTCAGCTATTTTTGTCCAATCGGCTTCACCTTTATACATCTGCTTCCTTGTGCGCCCGTGAATGGTTAGCGCTTTAATGCCAACATCCTGTAACCTTTTAGCTACCTCCACAATTTGTATTGTGTTATCATCCCAGCCCAATCGGGTTTTAACAGTAACCGGCAAGTTAACCTGCTTCACAATCTCAGCTGTCATCTTCTGCATTTTAGGGAGGTCCAGCAGAATACCTGCTCCTGCACCTTTGCACGCCACTTTTTTTACCGGGCACCCGTAATTTATATCGACAATCTCAGGGCCTGCCGCCTCCGCAATTGCTGCGGCCTCACGCATGGAATCAATTTTATCACCAAAAATCTGAATTCCTATAGGGCGCTCATAATCATAAATATCGAGCTTTTGAACGCTTTTTTCCGCATGCCGGATCAGCCCCTCAGAAGAAATAAACTCTGTATACATTAAGTCTGCCCCGTTTTGTTTACAAACGGCCCTAAAAGGCGGATCGCTCACATCCTCCATAGGCGCTAACAAAAGCGGAAACTCACCCAACTCTACATCTCCTATTTTCACCATCTTCGACATGACTATGAATATCCTCTTTAAAATAAGCTGTAAATTTAACCGAATTTATGGACATATTTGATAATCACTTCCGGTTGAAGCCTCACAAGAATCCAGCCGTATCAGCATTACTCGTATTCTTAGTTTCCTTAATAACCTTCATGGTTATTGGTCAATTTATCGGATCAATCTTTGCGGTACTTGTTTTTGATGGATCTGCCATGGAATTTTTCCAAGGTATATCGAGTGCCTCCGAATTTGATAAATACAAGCTTCCTCTTTTCATTCTTCAGGGTAGTGCATCATTTACAGGGCTTTTTATTTTACCGGCCCTTTATTTAAAAGTAGCAGAAAAAATTAACCCTACTTCCCTGATATCCAAACGCCTCCCCTTACTACCGTGGTTGCTAACCGGGTTTATCACCCTTGCATTTATGCCAGTGAACAGCATGTTTATCGAATGGAATGCCAATGTTCATTTTCCAGAATTTATGGACGGTTTCGAATCATGGGCGCGTGAAACAGAAGAGGCCGCCGCCAGGATAACAGAACAACTGACACAATTCAACAGCCTCGGTGAATTTTTGATCGGCTTTATAGTTATCGCCATTTTTGCCGCACTGGGCGAAGAGTTGGTCTTTCGGGGCATGATTCAAAATATGCTTCACAAGAGTTTCGGGAATATACATGCAGCTATCTGGATTTCGGCGGTACTCTTCAGCATGATACATCTTCAGTTTTTTGGCTTCGTTCCGCGCATGCTTCTGGGAGCGCTTTTTGGTTATCTCTACTACTGGTCTGGCAGTTTATGGATACCGATCTTCGCCCATTTAGTGAATAATGGCTTCATGCTGGTACTGATTTACTTGAATACCACAGGTTTTATAGATTTTGATTTAGAAAATAGTGAGACTGCTCCTTGGTTGGCAGTGTTAATATTTGCTATTATTACTGCTGGTCTTATGTTTTACTTCCGAAACTATTTTATAAAATACAACTCATCGCATGACGGACTGGCAGAAAGTATTCACCGTTGAGCAATCCTATAAGGCTGAGATTGTGAAGGACATTCTTGAGAACAGTAATCTTAGTCCGGTAATTGTAAGCAAACAGGATTCATCTTATTCGAATTTCGGCCAGTTTGAAGTTCACGTACCGGCCGACGAAGTTATCCGGGCTATGCGAATAATTGAAAGTGACATCGATTTTAGGTAAATACAGTAATCTAAAGCAGCGAATAATAGCTGCCGTGTTAGGGGCTTTGGTAATACTCGGGAGTGTATATTATAGCCAATGGAGTTATTTCGCCATATTTCTGCTTATCAGTGTAATAACCCAGTTAGAGTTTTACAAGAATGTTGGTTTAGATGGAATGATTCCATTGAAAACCTTTGGGACCTTCTGTGGCGCCCTCATTTTTACACTATCATTTTTTATTGAAAGCGCCTTACTTGATAGCAAGTTCTACTATGCCGTATTCCCCATAGCCGCCTGCGTGTACATGATCTACTTGTATCGAAAAAAGTCTGTAAAACCATTTAGAGGAATTGCGTTTACCTTTCTTGGAATAGTTTACGTAGCTATTCCATTCGCGCTTATAAACATAATTGCGTTTCATATTGGAAAATACAATGGTGGCTTGATAATTGGCTCCATGCTCATTTTATGGGCGAGTGACACGGGCGCCTATTTTGCAGGGGTTAGGTTTGGAAAGCGAAAGCTATTTAAGCGAGTATCTCCAAAAAAGTCATGGGAAGGAAGTGTAGGGGGCCTAATACTGGCCATGGCAATGACGTACGCAGTATCCTATTTTTCCATTACATTCCCTCTAAAAGACTGGCTTATTATTGGTTTAATTATCGTGATCATGGGCACTTATGGTGATCTTGTGGAGTCACTATTTAAAAGAAGCATCGAGATTAAGGATTCAGGAAGTTTGATTCCCGGACATGGCGGGTTTATGGACCGCTTTGACGGATTATTACTTGCAGCTCCATTCATAATTGCCTATCTCAAAATATTTATGTGATCACTTGTTATGGGCTATATTTATATAACTTTGCAATCGTTTTAAATTCTCAAAAACAGAAGAATGGGTTACATAGAACCAGCGCCAATTAAGGACGAAGGCAATCCCTTTGAGGCAATGATGTCAAGGTTTCACATAGCCTCTCAGATTTTAGGCTTAGATGATGAGGTATATAATGTTCTTAAATCTCCAGCCAAGCAAGTTATCGTATCACTTCCTATTACGATGGACGATGGCTCCATCAGGGTTTTTGATGGTTACCGGGTAATTCATTCAAATATTTTAGGCCCATCTAAGGGGGGTATTCGCTTCGACCCCGGTGTTAGTATAGATGAGGTTAAGGCGCTTGCTGCCTGGATGACTTGGAAGTGTGCTGTGGTAGACATTCCTTATGGCGGCGCCAAGGGCGGTGTACAGTGTAATCCAAGAGAGATGTCTTCCGGTGAAATGGAGCGTTTGATGCGCGCCTACACGTTGGCTATGACAGAGATTTTTGGTCCTGATAGGGACATTCCCGCTCCGGATATGGGCACCGGACCTCGTGAAATGGCTTGGCTTATGGATGAATTCTCAAGAAGCAGGGGTATGACCATAAATTCAGTAGTAACAGGCAAACCATTGGTACTTGGAGGCTCCCTGGGCAGGACAGAGGCTACGGGCCGTGGAGTAATGGTATCAGCTTTGGCAGCAATGGAAAAATTGAAGATTAATCCATACAGAGCTACTTGTGCGGTACAAGGTTTTGGTAATGTGGGTTCATTTGCAGCTCTTTTGATGGCGGAAAGAGGGGTTAAAATTGTAGCCATAAGCGATATTTCCGGCGCTTATTATAACGAAAACGGCATTGCTATTGAAAAGGCCATTGACTACAGAAATGGAAATAACGGCTCATTAGAAGGTTTCAGTGGAGCAGAACGTATTAAAGGTAACGAGCTTCTGGAACTTGAAGTAGATGTCTTAATTCCAGCAGCTATGGAAGATGTAATTACTTCTCAAAATGCAGAAAGTATTAAAGCCAAACTTATTGTTGAAGGAGCCAATGGACCTACCTCGGCTAAGGCGGATACTATAATAAACAATAAGGGTATAATGGTTGCTCCTGATATTCTTGCTAATGCAGGTGGCGTAACCGTATCTTACTTTGAGTGGGTACAAAACCGCCTGGGATACAAATGGACGGGTGAACGCGTGAATCGAAGGTCAGACAGAATTATGAAAGATGCATTTGACCATGTTTACAGCACTTCTCAGGAATATGATATTTCCATGCGGATAGCGGCCTATGTTGTTGCTATAGATAAAGTCGCAAAAACTTATAAGTACCGAGGCGGGTTTTAAATTTGCCGTAGATATTAATCCGAACCCAATGACTGTTCATAAAGAAGGCCGTACCTTATTGCTGGTTTTATTCATTGTTTTTGCCCTATTGAACTATGGCATTTACACATATGTGGCTAATCCAGTTATATTTCGAATCACACTGGCCTCAACCATTGCTTTCTATCTCATTATTCTCCAGTTCTTTCGAAGCCCAAGAATTAAGAGCCCGGTAAACCCTAAACATGTATTAGCTCCCGCGGATGGTAAAGTAGTGGTAATAGAAGAAACGGTAGAAGAAGAATATCTGAAAGAAAAAAGGATCCAATTATCCATATTTATGTCTCCGGTTAACGTGCATGTGAACCGCATGCCGATTAAAGGAGTGATTGACTTTTTTAAATACCACCCTGGCAAGTATTTGGTAGCCTGGCATCCGAAATCAAGCACGGAGAATGAACGTACCACTGTTGTTACTAAAATGGATGATGGTATTAAAATCTTATTTCGTCAAATAGCCGGAGCCATGGCCAGGCGCATCAAATGGTACATTAAGGAAGGCGA
>JBCDHA010000010.1:0-19588 GCA_038750705.1 Bacteroidota bacterium | reverse complement strand
TTCGAATCAATCATATACGTGGTGCCTGAAGTATCTCGTAAGAAAGAAAGTTTATGTTCGGTAAAGAAGTAAGCCACGTTTTCGGCTTCTACAGACACATAATCTATCCCTTTTTTTACCAAAAATCGCCTCTTAGGTTCTTTAGTATGCAGGTTGGTTTTAAGATTTCGGAAAATAAAGTGTGATTCCAACTTTTTGACCTTACTCAAGGCTTTGGATAATCGCTCCTCCGTTATCGGTTTTAACATATAATCTACCGAATTATGCTCCAGGGCTTCTAATACGTATTTATCATAGGCCGTAGTAAAAATAACCGGGAAGTTCACCTCAACAATTTCAAAAATTTGAAATGAAAAATCATCCGCCAATTGAATATCAAAGAAGGCCAAATCAGGCGGGGGACTATTTGCGATCCACTTCACTGCTTCCAGCACACTTTCTGCCTCACCTACTAACTCTATTTCAGGGTTAGTTTTAACCAACATGCCAAACAGTCTCTGTCTGGCGGTGGGTTCATCTTCAACTATGAACACTTTCATACTATCCGGCCAATGGCAACATTGGTAGCTGTAATTTAAATTGATTATTCTCCATTTCGGTTTGAATACCTGTGCCTACAACGATCTTGAAGCGCTCATCTAGGTTGACCAGGCCAACCTTAGTAGAGTGGTATTTCTTTTTTTTCTCTTTAACAGGATTTGTGATATATAATACGTGATCCTTTTTCCCGATCTCAACGGCCATAGGAAAGCGATTTGAGATCTCATTGTGTTTTACTACATTCTCCAGGGCAAAAAATATAGAAATTGGCGGAATAAGAAACGCCGCCTTGTCCTGATCTTCTAAGTTAAAATCAATCTTTAAACTATCTTCAAACCTTAAGTGGAGTAAAGCGATGTACTTATTCAGAAAGAGCAATTCGTCTTCAAGTATCACGAGTTTACTCTCCTTATTAGACAATATATAGCGGTATACTTCAGCGAGATTTTCGGTAAATTCCCTGGCTTTTTCAGGATTGTTATCAATAAGATGCGCAAGATTGTTCAGCGAGTTGAACATAAAATGTGGATCGATCTGGTTTTTAAGAGCCTCCAGCTCCGCCTGCACCTTCGCCCGTTCTAGTTTTTCGCCCATCACTTTATCAGACTCACGTTGCTTTATGAGGATCACCGTTTCATACGCATGTGTTATGAAAATTACACAGATTACACAAACCACAGCTGTTATCTGGATTACTGTCCAATCCGCCGGATTACCGGAAACCCAATACCAGCCTAATAACATAACTACAACGAGAGGAGCTGTATAAAACACATTACCCCCTAAAATCATAATTACCTTTTGTGCCGGATTAATGAACCAGTTGTACCTCTCTTCCAGTTTAAAGAGTATCACCCTGTTACCCTGCCAAATCAAAAAAGCTATTAAAATGAAATAAGCATAAGCTCCTATCAGGTAATAAACGGAGCGATCATTGTTGCTAATAAGTCCGGTGGCATTGGGAATGACGATACCAAAGAATTGTATACCTATTATCCTAACCAGCCTGTCGTTGATATCTATTTTATCACTTACTTGCATGACTGCCCTTGGCTTTAACCAAAAATACTTCCTTTTAGGACCGTGATCTTTCCGGTTCGGTATTTCAGGCCAAACACTATTTTTCTAAAAATAGTAAATTCCCAAATGAATATCGAAGTCAAACTTTATGGAATATTCAATTAAAGGAATAACGTTGGCGGTTCGTGAAATGAATAAAATGTTATCATTCTACAAGAATGTATTTGGAGTAAGTTTTAAGAAGCAACAAATTAACGGTACCACGTTGTACGCAGGTATTTGGGCAGGAATGCACTTGTTACTCTGTCCTGCCGAACTGGCCGGAAACACTGCGCTACAAAATCGTCATCAATTCGATCTGTTAGTAAAAAACTTCGACGTTTTTATTTCTTTATGTACTCAATATGGTGGAAAGCTCATGGGAGAGGTTCAGGAAGAAGATGGAGTTAAGAAAGTGGGTATATACGATCCTGATAATAATTCAATAGTCATTATACAATCAATAACAACATGAAAACTATCTGTCTGATAACAACACTCTTTCTTGTTTCACTGGCTTCCATGGGTCAGGATACAGGGGAGACCCTACCTTTGGAAATAGTCAAGTACTACTTTGTGGAATTAATATCTAACCCAGACCGGCCTGAGTTGCCAAAAGCTGCGGTGGACAGCATTCAACGGGCGCATATGGCCAACATTAGCCATATGATAGAAGACAGAAAGCTTCTGTTGGCAGGACCTTTTGAAAATGGCGGTGGCATATTCATTTTTGACGTAGCCAGCCTTGAAGAAGCGGAGGAATTAGCGGTAAACGATCCTGCGGTAAAAGCAGGTAGGTTACTTACGGAAATCAGGCCTTGGTATACAAGCAAAGGCGCTTTTACTTTAGAATCAAAACCATCAGAAAATGAATAAACTTAGAATCAATCATGCCGCCGTATGGGTATCCGCTTTTATTGTTCAATTTGTGCCACCCATATGGTATGATACCGTTTTTTTCGGAATCCGCTGGTCTGAGCTTAACAACCTTACGGAATCGGATTTTGCTGATTATAACCTGGCTTTTGGGCTTAGCATAAATTTCATAGCTTGTGTGGTTGCCTCTTATACCATGGCTTTTCTATTTACAAAACTCGATGTGAACAGCGGTTTAAAAGGGTTACAATATGCACTTCTCTTTTGGATGGGCTTCATATTCCTGGAAATAACCACACAAAATATGTTTAGTCTGAGGTCTTTCGAACTCACACTAATCGATGAATCAGTGGTGCTAATTAAGTACGAGATTACCGGTATTATATTAGGGCTGTGGAGGAAGTATCAATCATAAATTTTATCAACCAAACTTATTAATATGGATTTCTCAACGTTAAACTGGTTGGCCATAGTAGTGGCTACTATCTCGACTTTCGTAATTGGTGCCATTTGGTACGGTCCCGTATTTGGCAAGGTATGGATGCAGGAAAATGGCTTTACGGAAGAAGACATGAAGGAGGCGAACATGGCCAAGATCTATGGTACAGCATTTATTTTGGAACTGGTTATGGCTGTAAACCTGGCCTTATTTCTCAAAGGTTTGTCTGTACCTGATGGCCTGCTGTATGGTTTTTTTACCGGATTCGGTTGGATAGCTATGGCTATGGGCGTGAACTATTTGTTCTCCAGAAATACAATTCGCTTATGGTTTATAGACTCGTTTTATTTTGTCATAAGCTTCACTTTGATGGGGGCTATCTTAACCGCCTGGACCTGATACTTACAAAGAGAAGACTACAAAAGCCTTTAAGGCTTTTGTAGTCAGATACTCAGGTTTTGGTTATCCCTTTACCACCAGAGTTCCTGGAATTATATCGTGTAAAGCCTGCTTCTTCTCCGTAAAGCCAGCCATTATGTAGCCAATTAGAAAAATAACGCTACTGAGAATTTTACAAAGCTCTCTGAGCAACGCCCTGCCAAAGTCAATCCGCCCGCCCTCCATATCTGTAACTTTAAGGCTTAAGGCTAATTTACCAACCGTAGCTTGCCTACCGCTGGATTGCATAAAAGCGTAATAAAGCACCTGAAGAGCCAGTGTCAAAAGAGCAATAGAGCTAACGGCCGAAATAAAGGCAACGAAAACGGCTATGGATTCCTCCTCATTCATCATATCCGGATTAAAACCATCAAATGACCTAAATATGCCCAGACCAAGTAAACCAAGAACGGGTATAATAACGATAAAATTTAAAATCTGTAATATCACATAATCAATTATGTAGGCTACAAACCGAAGCCAAAAGCCCGCATACTCTACTCCTCTGGTTTCAATTCGTTCCATCTAGTATCCACCTCCCATTCCGGCCATAAATAATCCCATGAAAGCGGCGCCGAAAATAAAATAAACGACAATCATTACTAAAAACATAACGAGAGCGGCTTTCGCCCAATTAGCTTTGTTTGGATTTGTATCACTGCCAAAGCCCCAAACAAAAAGCATTACAAAACCAATAATTGGTATCACTGATATTAAGAGAGTAATGACCCAGTCCTTAACGGACATAACAGAACCTTGCTGTTCTTCCATAGTTTGTTTAAAGTTTGATGACAACGTAAGGTATTAATTTATACGAAACGATCAAAATCCTACCTTTTCCAGGGATTTCGCTTTTAAATAAAATGACACAAAATTCAGGCAATTTAAGACCGTTTTCCTTCTCCTGCTGGAGAAGGATTAAGGATGAGACCGTTAAAAAAGACTTAAATTACCTGAGACAAATCTAAAAATACCTTAAAAGCGGAATCCCCGCTACCTTTTCTGTAGTACCAATACGCCCATAGATCGCTGACCGTTAACCACCACTGATTTTGGCATTTCTAAGAAGTCAAGTGCATAAAGCCTGTTAAAGTTATACAGCTGCTCCGGTTCAAGAAGATACGTAAAGCCAGACTCAATATCCGGTTCTGATAACCCGATTCTGGTAGCCATTCTTATGAAAATAATTCCATCGGGAGTTAACACTCTGACCAGTTCCTGCATCATTTTGTCAAAGTGCTTATAATCATCAGCAAAGTGTAAGACTGCACTACAAATGATCGCGTCGAAGAATTCATTGGGGTGAGGAATTTCCTTCAAATCCCCTGCAGCCCAATTTTCTTTAGGTATGTTTTTATAGGTCATCAAAGCCATCAGTACGGCCTGTGGGTTTTGGTCCATACCGTAAACTTCAAAACCGTTATTCGCAAAGTAGGTAAGGTTTCTCCCCTCTCCACAGCCCGCATCAAATATCTTATTTCTGCCTTCGAAAGAGCCTTTTAGTATTTGATCTAAAAGATAGAGGTCTAAGTTACCTACTTCACTATTGATCTGCTTGTAATACATTATTTAATGCTTTTTGAGTCTCCTTATACCCATGCTGTATAAGCTCTGTGCTCCTGTAAAACTCAAAGGTTGAACAAATATCTCTGGATATTTTAATGACTAGATCCGGTTTATGAGATTCAATAATATAATCTGATATTCGATCTTGCATCAAATCAATGGACCGTGCAAATAATTCAAAAATGCTGAGGCGTTTGTTCCTGGTCTGGCTCTGCGCGCCGGGAAAAAGGTTATTCCATTTCTCCAGCATTTGCAACATTCGCGTCTGTTCCTCTTTTTTTTGCACAGGCATGGTATTCGGAACATCCGCATTCACGTCAGAAACAATAAGCATGCTCGTTGAAGCTCTATCTACATGCTTGACAGGAATAGGGTTGACTACACCACCGTCTACCAACTCCACATTATCGATAATAGATGGCTTCAATACGGATGGTATAGCTGCCGAAGCCCTTAGAGCTGTATAAAGGCTTCCTTTTTCAAATACCACTTCTTCTTTATTTACGATATCTGTGGCTATCGCCTTAAATGGGATATTTAAATCTTCAATAGCACAGTCATCAATAAATTTCTTCATCTCATTAAACACACGCTCACCTCTAACAAAGCCCTGCGTGCTTAGCGTGAAGTCCAGTAGTTTAAAAACATCCAATTTGTCCAGCTCACACATCCATTTTTTGTAATCTGGCAACCTACCGGCCGCATAAACACCGCCCACTACCGCACCCATCGAACTGCCGGCTATGGCAGAAATAGTATACCCGGCTTCTTCTAAAGCCTCGATTACCCCTATATGCGCCACACCTCTGGCGCCTCCACTGGACAAAACAAGAGCTACTGATTTAGGCATAATCAAAAATACGAGTTTGAGGAGAAGGTAATCATGCAAATGAAATCATTTACAACCATATACCTGGTTTGTCCACCTTTTGAAACAAAAGTTAGGTGTTAATTTTCGATGGCTATTGACGCCATCATAAGAATATTTAAATTCGAGTTTTTCAATAAGATTTGATTAATAATGTGGAAAGCTTTTTTTCTTGTATTTACACTGACATCGACAAGTCTCTTTGCCCAATTAAAATCCCCGGAGCAATTTCTTGGTTATAAACTAGGCGAACGATTTACCCGGCATCATAAAGTAGTAGAGTATTTTAATCATGTGGCTCAAGCGTTGCCTAACGTGAAAATCCATGAGTATGGAGAAACATACGAGCACAGGCCCCTGATCAGTGTGCTCATTTCTTCCCGGGAAAATATCGATAATTGGGACGATATCAGGCAAAATAATCTTATAAGAGCTAAAATGATGGATGGCAGCGTTAGCAACGATAATATTGCCATTGTCTGGCTGAGCTATAATATTCATGGTAACGAAGCTTCCTCTACGGAAGCCTCCATGAAAACCATTTATGAACTGGCAACAGCGGATCGCGCCAAAGCGTGGCTGAAAAATACTGTCGTGGTCATTGACCCATGCATTAACCCCGATGGCAGAGACCGGTATGCTAATTTCTATAACCAGTATGGTAACCAGCATTTTAACCCCAGCGGTGATGCTGTGGAACACCGGGAGCCCTGGCCCGGAGGAAGGCCAAACCACTACCTTTTCGATTTAAATAGAGACTGGGCGTGGCAAACGCAACAGGAATCGGTAACCCGTATGCGACTTTATAATGAAGTAATGCCCCATATACATGTAGACTTTCATGAACAAGGTTACAATAGCCCTTATTATTTTGCTCCTGCAGCCGAGCCATACCATGAAGTAATCACGCCATGGCAGCGCGAATTCCAAGTGGCCATTGGCAAGAACCATGCGAAATACTTCGATGAAAAAAATTGGCTCTATTTTACTAAGGAGCGTTTTGATCTGCTGTATCCAAGCTATGGAGATACCTACCCTACCTATAACGGAGCAATAGGAATGACCTACGAGCAGGCCGGTCACGGTTTTGCCGGCTTAGGGATCATTACCGAGTACGGTGATACGCTAACGTTAAAAGACCGTATCGATCATCATTATACCACCGGTATTTCCACAGTCGAAATTTCATCACAAAACGCTGCTAAGCTGACGTCAGAATTTAAAGCTTACTTTGAAAAGAATGTGAATAGCCCGGATGGCAAATACAAAAGTTATGTTGTCAAAGGCGCTAACAATCCCGATAAAATAGCTGCGCTTACCCATTTCCTGGATAAGCAAAAAATTAGATACGGCATAGGTAAAACCCGTAAGGCCGTTAATGGATTTAGCTATTTAAAAAATGGCAATGCCTCTGTTTCTATTGGTAGCAGTGATTTAGTGATAAATACGTACCAGCCAAAATCCAAACTGGTAACTGCCTTGTTCGAACCTGTGGCGAAACTTTCTGACACACTCACCTACGACATTACAGCCTGGTCCTTACCCTATGCCTATGGGCTTGATGCATATGCGTTAACGGAAAAGGTTACCCTATCCGGAGAGTATAAGCTGCCAATGGCCAAAAGGATCGAGGAAGAGAAAAAGCCTTACGCTTACATATCTAAATATAATAGCCTTGAAGATGTTAAATGGCTCACTGAACTCATAAAGGCGGGCTTGAACTTACGAATAGCACACAAACCCGTGACTATAAACGGTAAGACTTATCAACGTGGAAGTATCGTAGTCACTCGCAGAACAAACGAAAATTTCGGGCCTCAATTTGATAAGATCATTCAAGATGCGGCAAAAACCTATGCCCGCTCCATTGATGCCGTTTATACCGGGTTTGCCGACTCAGGAGTCGACCTGGGGTCAGGTGAAATTGCCAAGCTTGAAACCCCAAAGATAGCGGTACTTTCCGGTGAGCAGACTTCTTCTCTGAGTTATGGAGAGATCTGGCATTTCTTTGAGCAACAGATTGACTACCCCATAACCGCTATTGGAACTACCTATTTTAGCAGGATAAATTTAGATGATTACAACGTATTAATAGTGCCCAACGGGCGCTATCGATTGTTTGATGAAACTACGCTATCAAAACTCAGTAGCTGGATAAATGATGGTGGCAAGTTATTACTCATAGGCAATGCGCTACGATCTTTTGCAGGAAAAAACGGATTCTTATTAAAAGACTTTACGGATGAAGAAAAGAAAAAGAATAAACAAAAAGACGGTAGCCTGCTCAAACCTTTTGACTCTTATGAGCGCGATGGATTATCAAGCTCCATATTCGGAGCCATATTTAAAGTTTCGCTGGACAATTCAAACCCGTTGGCCTATGGGTATGGAAAGGAATATTACTCCCTAAAAACCAACAGCCGACGGTTTGCCTATTTAGACGGTGGCCAAAATATTGGTGTTCTAAAAGGTAATGCTGAACCGGTAAGTGGTTTTGCCGGATTCAAAGCATTAGATAAACTTGAAAACAGTTTGGTGTTTGGTGTGCAGCAAAAGGGAAGAGGTCAAGTAGTTTACCTTGTGGACAACCCACTTTTTAGAGCATTTTGGGAAAATGGAAAACTACTCTTTAGTAACGCAGTCTTTATGGTTGGAAACAGGTAAGAACTTGTCCATCCGATAGCTCGACGAAATCACCGGATGGACGAGGTGCTCTATAATGCCGTGATGACGGCGTCGTAATTCGGCTCTTCCCCAACTTCCGGTACCAGCTCCGTGTAGACTACTTTTCCTTCTTCATCTAAAAGTATAATGGAACGAGCATGCAAGCCTTCAAAGCCTCCATCTGTAAATCGGGTTCCGGTCGTTTCTGAAAATTCAGGATTCCGGAAGTCTGAAAGGGTCTCTACATTTTCGATACCTTCTGCACCGCAAAAGCGGGCCTGAGCAAAAGGAAGGTCTTTTGAAATGCACAACACTGCGGTGTTTTCTAAAGTACTTGCTTTAGCATTAAACGTTCGAATGGATGTTGCACAAACACCGGTGTCGACACTTGGAAAGATATTAAGAATTAGTTTCTTACCTCTGTATGCATCGGAATTGACTTCCGATAAGTCATTTTTAGTAAGTGTAAAATTCATTTGTGTGCCTTTTGCCGGTAGTTCACCCACCGTGTTTACCGGAGTCCCTCCTAAAGTAACTTGTGCCATATTTTTAATAGTTAGTTTAATTTTGAAAGCCTAACATTTCATCGAGTGTATTTGTTGCCACAAAATGGTAGTTAGGGCTTGCTTTTATACATATTCAAGACCATCTCCTTGTCAGATTCAAACCAAATTAATTCGCTACATAGTGCTTAAGAATTTTCTTCTCCCTGTATTTATCAGAAATATCTCAAGCCTCTCATACGCTGGGGTGTACTGATGCCTCACCGCCTGAATGAACCAGCCGATGAGCGCTTCCGGGTTTCTAGAAATTGTGAAACCAAATGCCTTGTCAGGTTCACTATCTGCTTAAGTGACATATATCATGGTATGACCCTGACAAAAAGCATTGTTCCCTACACCTAACTTTGCTATCGCAGCATATGCAAACCACTGAATATAACGGGCTTACACGATAATTAATCATTATAAATATCGACTCTGATTAAAAAATACTATTTTCGATTGTGGTTCCGACAAAAGTAAGTATAACATGTATTTGTGTTCTTCTGCTTCTCAATACACTCGGTTTTGCTCAGGTAAAGTTTATTGAAGAGCTAAAAGATAAATCGGTTACAGGAGAGGTACAAGAAAAGATTGCAGCCTTCAATCAGCTCGGCTGGCACTATCGAAAGGTATACCCTGATAGTTCTATTCATTTTTTGAAAGAGTCGCTGGCGTTACTAAGTACCACAGAAGATAAAACGCTGAAACCTGAATGTTTCAATTTCTTAGGTGTGGCTTATCTCTATAAAGGAGATTATATCAATTCTTACGATTATCACCAGGAAGCTAAGGATCTTTCCCTTGCCAACCAGGACAGTCTACAGTATGCACATGCACTCAATAGTTTAGGACGATTGTATGAAGGTACCGCCGGGTATGATAAGGCCATTGAATACTACAATCAAGCCTTATCTGTATTTAAAAGTCTCGGTGACAAAATTGGACTGGCCTATATATACTCCAGCTTAGCCACCTTTTATCAAAGTCAAAAATCGTACGGTAAGGCGGAAGAAATGTCAAAACGCGCATTAGCTCTTAGAATGGAGGAAGAGATATGGGCTGGAGTAGCATTTAGTTATTTAGAACTGGCAAAAATTTATGGAGATGCCGAGAAGCATGACCTGGCCCTCAATACCTTAAAAATGGCCCAGTCATTTAGTGACAGTGTTCAGGCCAATTTGGTACTGAAAGCGGAAGTCAATACCGAAATAGCCAATCAGTATAGAAACCGAGGAAAGTTTGAGGAAGCCGTTGCTTTAATGGAGGTTGCGGAAAAAACTGCAAAGGGCATTTCAAATCAAAACCTTTTTATGAAGGTATACAACGAATATGGTAAGCTGAATCATGACTTAAAAAAGTATGAGCAAGCAATAGATTATCACAAAAAAGTAGTGAAGGCAGCAGAAAATTCGGCGTTTTGGGCAGAACTCAAGAACGCCTACCTGGAGTTATCACGGAATTACGATAAACTGGGCAGCACAAAACAGGCCTATGAAAATTTCAAAAAGTACAATGAAATAGAAATTAAGTTTTTAGATACTGAAAAGGCGCGGTTGGTTCAGCAGCATGACACACGGATAGCGCTTGAAACGCGGGCGAAAGAAAATGAACTGCTTAAGATAGAAAAACAAAAGAACGAAGCGCTCATTGCAAGGCAAGAACTCAGGAACCTTGCTTTAATAGGCCTGGTGATGGTTATGTTTTTATTGGCGGTTTTATTTATGTTTTTTTCTATCAAAAGAAAGAAGGACAATGCTAAAATCACCCAGAAAAAAAATGAATTAGCTGAACTTAACTTACAAAAGGATACTCTTCTCAATATTATGGCTCATGACTTAAGAGCCCCATTCAACAGAATTGTTGGTTTGCTCGATCTGATAAAGGTGGATAAGGAAAATACAACTCAATATATAAAAATGATCGAAGACATGGGTAAATCCGGCGTAGATCTTATTAAAAATATATTAGAGGTTAATAAATTAGAATCAGGGGAATCGGCTGAAGTAATCAGCACAGTCAATGTAGAAGAATTTTTAAGAGAAAAGATAAAAAACCATCAAGCTGATGCCATAGCCAAACAGATTGCTATTAAGAGCGAAATAAATATCAGGAAGAATTTTTCTACAAATGAATTATACTTGGAAAGGATTGTCGATAACCTAATTTCCAATGCCATAAAATACTCTAATAGAGACTCTGAAGTGAAGATTAAGGCTTCCAAGGAAGATAACCAATTGGCGATTTTGGTGGAGGACAATGGGCCGGGCTTCACCGCCGAAGACAAAAAGAATTTGTTTCAGAAATTTAAAACACTATCTGCGAGGCCCACAGCCGGAGAAACCTCCAACGGTCTTGGCCTTTCCCTGGTCAAAACCTTGGTTGACAAGCTAGGAGGGGAAATAAATTTGAGAAGTGAAGTTGGTTTTGGGAGCACTTTCGAAGTTTTGTTACCTGAATTACTTTAAAAAATGAAGAATGGTAATGAATTCCTGGATCGCCTGTCGTGCTCTATTTAACACTTAATACTGCTCCGAAACTAGTAAGTCTTAACGACTCTGAAAAAAAAATTACCCTCATCGGTATGAATAGTAACCAGGTATGTGCCTGATTTAAGTCCAGAAATATTTACTGGACTTTTTTCACCCGAAAAGTCCAAAACATTTGTGCCCAGAATACTCTTTACTGTAATACCTTTTAATTTAAGATTTGCTGGGTAATCTATCCACAAAAACCCTTTCGCAGGGTTCGGATAAACGCTAATCATCTCACCACTAGGTTCATCCTTTGAGGTCACAAAGAGTTGGGGTTCTGTTCCGATGCCTCTAACAGAAAAGGTAAATTCACCTTCATTTGGATCGTTACTGAAAACCGTAATCTTCTCAAAGAACTCTCCTACCGTACTCGGAGAAAATTTTAAAGGTATCTCAACCTCAGAGTTGGCAGGGATATTTAAAGTATTCTGAGTACTTGAGAAAGTGGAGCCCGAAGATGTGATATCAGTAATAATTAATTCGCTAGATCCGATATTCCTAAATAAAAGCGGTAATGCAACTGTATCTCCTGCCGAAGCTGATGCTGGCTGACCATCTAGAGCACCAGAGTTGCGAAGCGTCGTTCCATTGTATTCAATTTCAATATTTGGAGTAGCAAAAATAGAATAGTTTGCAAGTAATATCTCCTTCTCAGAATTAAGGATCAACAACCTTACGGAATCTCTCTCATCAATTAGGGCGTTCGTGAATCTTTGGTCAAGATTAATTGAGATGGGAAAATCGAACAACAAACTTTCGCTTGCCAATAACATTTTAAGCGTGTCATCATTTTGGGTTATTAAGTCATCCAAACCATTATCATCTATATCAAGTAAGTCTCCCTCGCTTGAAACAGTTGTTGGATAATCATAAAAATTACAACTACCAAAACCATCTGTGTTTACCTGGGTATAGTTAAGTCCAACGAATGACATTATTCCCAAGTCTGCCTTTTGATCCATAGTGAAGTCCTTATATACTAGCTTGCCGAAGGCATTTTCGCACAGAATCGTATCCACAGGCTGAAAGTAAATATCTTCTGAGCTTCCGATTAAAAGAATAGGGTCAGAAGCATTATTACCAATTATCAAATCTTGGTAAGGATCTCCATTGACATCCGCCAAAACCAACTGATCTGGCGACCCAACAGTAACATCTTTTTTAGATAAAAACCCAACACCTTGCTGATTGAATAAAACTGTTAAAGAACCTTCTGCAGTATTGGCTACGATAATATCTTCCCAGCCGTCTAAGTCCAAATCTGTGCTTACAACTGCGCGAGGCTCTCGTCCAACTGTATAATTAATTCTGTTTTTAAAAGTACTATCTCCATTGTTGAAAACAATCGAAACATTATCACTTGACTCATTCACGGCAATGAGATCAGGAATATCATCATTATTAAGATCAGAAGTAATTATTTGCGTTGGAGAAGCACCTATACTAATTTGAAATTCATCACTGTATCCATATTTTTTTCCATAAACAACCCCTATTCCTCCTTCTGTCCTTGGATAAACCAGATCTAATAAACTATCTGTATTTAAGTGAGCTTGAATAATATTACCGCTGGACGAATAAGGTAGGACATGCAATCCATTAAAAACCCCCATATCCTGACGAATAATTACTAAATCGTTATTTTCAAAATCAATTGCGAATACCTTCCAGTTTCCAGAGCTTTTAGTTTTAACATTTCTTACAACTTCAGGATTCGTACCAATCTTTAGAATCTGGTCTCTCCTAAATGTGCCTGAGTTATTCTCATAAAAAATTAGATAACCGTCACTAGTGACAATTGAGTAATCAGTATCTCCATCATTGTCGTAGTCTAGAGTGTCAATGGAATTAATTATTCCAGACTCGGGCTGTCTAAGTAACTCTATAAAATTGGTCCCTGAACCTTTAAGATATATGACGCTGGATGCCGCACTTGAAGATATAGCAATTATGTCAAGTATCGAGTCTTTATCGAAATCGGTTAGTTTAAATCTCGCATCCCCGATATCTTGAATTCTTTCTACTTCGATAAAGCCACTTTCCGAATTTTCCAAAATAACTATACCACTTTCTCCTGGAACTGCAACAATTAAATCCAATTCCTCATCAGAGTTCCAATCTATAAGATTTATCTGGGTGGGATTAGATAATACGTGAAATGAAATTTTTTCTCTAAATGTACCATCACGTTGTCCGTAATAAATGCCAATAGAGTCCTCTTTTGAAAATGACACCACTAAGTCATTTAACAAATCATTATTCATATCGCCCACTTCGATACCGCTTGGCCCATTGCCAGTAACAAGATCCAGCCTGCTATCAAAATTACCCATATTATCACCATGCAAAACAGAAACTATATTTTGATCCAAGGAGGTAACTGCAATGTCCAGGCTGTTGTCCAGGTTGAAATCCTCAATTACAAATTCCTTCGGATTAGCTCCAACAACATAATTCTGAGGAGCGGTAAATGTACCGTCTTCGTTAGATAGTCTGATAGACAAAGAGTTGTCTCCATTATTTAGGTAAACAAGGTCCATCAAGTCATCATTGTTGAGGTCCGCCAACTTTAAAAAATTAGGTTCATTTCCCGTTGATAACCTTTTTGGAAGATCTAACTCGATCTGACAATAGATGCTATTTAAAGTAAGCACCATCAATATACATATTTGGCTAACCCTACACATAATCTAGTATGTCAATAACAAGTCATCTTTCTGAATAGTAACTTTATTTCTCTCAGCACTTTCGACTCGGCCAATGATTTGAGCGTCAACCCCAAAAGCCGTTGATATATCAATCACTTCCTGGGCGTAGGCTGCGTCTAAGTACACTTCTAGTCGATGCCCCATGTTAAATACCTTATACATCTCCTTCCAATCCGTCCCGCTATGTTCCTGAATAGCCCTGAATAAAGGGGGAATGGGTAGCATATTATCCTTAATGACATGAAGATTGTCTATGAAGTGTAATACTTTGGTCTGAGCTCCTCCACTACAGTGTACCATACCGTGGATCTCAGGTTTAAGATTCTTTAACAACTCCACAACTACAGGGGCATAGGTTCGTGTAGGTGATAACACCAATTTGCCCATATCAAGTGGCACATCTTTTATTTGGTCTGTGAGTTTATAGCTACCCGAATAAACCAAATCTTCAGGCACGGATGGATCGAACGACTCGAGATACTTAGAGCGATATTGTTTATCAAAAACATCATGCCTTGCTGAGGTTAAGCCATTACTCCCCATGCCCCCGTTGTACTCTTCTTCATAGGTTGCCTGTCCGTAAGATGCTAACCCTACAATGACATCACCGGCCTGAATGCTCGCATTATCAATCACCTGCTTGCGTTTCATACGGCACGTAACAGTGCTATCAACAACTACGGTTCGAACCAGATCACCTAAATCCGCGGTTTCTCCGCCGGTACTGATAATATTCAGCCCATTGTCACGAAGCATTTGAAGTACTTCTTCCATGCCATTGATTAGCGCCGCTATTACCTCTCCCGGAATAAGCGCTTTGTTTCTACCTATTGTGGAAGAGATCAGAATGTTATCTATTGCACCAACACATAGCAGGTCATCAATATTCATAATCACAGCATCCTGGGCAATACCTTTCCAGACTGACATATCGCCAGTTTCTTTCCAATACATATACGCCAGGGAAGATTTTGTCCCTGCGCCATCGGCATGCATTATATTACAATAGGCTGGATCACCACCGATGTAGTCCTCTACTATTTTGCAGAATGCCTTTGGATACAAACCTTTATCTATGTTCTTAATAGCATTGTGAACATCTTCTTTGGAGGCAGAAACACCTCTGGCAGCATACCTTTCGTTTTCAGAAGTAGCGGTTGAAAACTCGTTAAAAAGCATTAGTCCCATTTCCAGGTACTTATCTTCGGTACAGCGTTCAAAAATTTGCTTAAAGTTTTGTAATCCTGTTCTTTTTTTAAACTTCTCAATGTCTACACTGCTGTATTTCATGTCCCAGTTTTGGAACGTTCTGGATTCAACAGGTCCATAATAGAGTAAATTAGCAGCACCATGCCTTTCATCAGCGTCGATCCTTTGATACGTCTGCATTAATACCTTCTCCTCACCTTCCAGCACCTGTAAAAACTCCCCTTCCATGTAGAGTAAAGCACCAGAAATGTGGTCCCTGGCATTGTTTACGGACGAAATCTCACTGATTTCAGCTATTGTTTGATAGGATAAATTCTCAGTCTCCTTGCTGACGTACAGGATTGCATAAATCATCAGCAAACTTACACTAAAAAGGCTAGCTCCAGAAGGTTTTTACTTTTGACCGCTGTCATCTAACTCGTCATCAAAATACTTGTCTTCATCAAACTCATCCGCGTTAGGTATTTTCTTTTCCCCTAAGGCTAATATTTTGAATTCTGTCCTTCGATTTACCTGATGTTGCTCCTCGGTCTGAGCATTTGGGATCAAAAGTTTCGACTCACCATACCCTTTAGCAACCAGCCTGTCTCCGCTAATGCCCTGACTTATGATATAGTCCACCGCAGAACGGGCACGCCTGTCAGACAGCCTTAAGTTATATGCGTCTGTTTGACGGTCGTCCGTATGTGAGCTAAGTTCTATTTTAATCTCAGGATTATCCTGAAGGATGGTAACTAGCTTATCGAGCTCCAGTGCGGCATCCTCCCTAATATCCCACTTGTCAAGATCATAGTAAATGTTATCAAGCACGAAAATTTTGTCCTTCTCGATTTTCTCAAGTACAAGTAACGTATCAAATCTAACTTCGGTCACCAGTTGTGTCAGCGTATCCCTATCCGCGGCTTTACCTACCGTGGTAAACTGCTCCCTTGTAATCAAGTATTGTTCTTGCCCACCAAGATGTTCACCCACAAGGTTGTAATGTTCATGCTCGTACACCCGAAATAAGAACTTCCCATCATCTCTTGTCGTAGTTTCATCAATTACTTCTCCCTCAAAGTCGAGTAATTTTACATCTACATTAGGTAGTATTTTAAACTTATCGTTCTCATCAGGCGTCATAGTAACTCCCTGAAGAAAGTAGTTAACCACTTTTAAATCGGGATCTTCATTGACGAAAGTGTAGATATCGTCATCTCCTTTACCTCCATCTCGGTTTGAGGTAAAGAAACCGCGGTCCGCTTTGAACAGATGAATTCCAAAGTCGTCAGAAGCAGAATTTACCGGTTGTCCCAGGTTTTCTACTTCTGTTTTTCCGTTTACTCTTCTCGCAACAAAAAGGTCCAAACCTCCGAAACCCGGCCGCCCATCACTTGAAAAATACAAATGTCCATCATCAGAAATGTATGGAAACATATCGTTGCCAGGAGTATTAATTTCGGGACCGAGGTTTTGGACTTTGTAAAACCGGCCCCGGGCATTTCGCCTGGCCTGATAAATATCTACCTCTCCCTCGCCTCCAGGCCGGTTCGAAGCAAAGTATAGCCGCTTGCCATCACGGCTGAAGGCTGGAGAGGAGTCCCAGTACCCAGGATTGTTAATATTTAACATCCTCGGTTGTGTCCAAACACCATTTCGGTTACGACTTATATATAAATTAACCTGTGCTGTTCCTTTTCTTTTACCGGAATTGCCTTTGGCAAAAACCATAGTTTTACCATCCGGGCTAAAAGTTACAGAGCCTTCGTTAGTAATAGGCCCGTTTATGATGTCGTTGAGAGGAGCAATGGTTTGAGCATCCACACGAGCCGCTTTGGTTTTTGCTTTATAAATATCCGTAAATGGGGTGCCTGTACCTAAGTAGATTTTAGCATCGCCGCGCGATGAGGCAAAATAAAGCTCTCCATCATTATAGACTGGAGAATATTCTGCGGCGTCAGAGTTTACTGCCTCAAGGTTCTTTACACGATAATAGTTTTTCTTTTTTTGAATCCTATCTATCTCATCCAGGTTTGCATATTCATACTCTGCCCTTTTCAAATATTCTTCATCTTCAACCATCATCGCTTTTTCGAGCTGTTTTCTGGCTAAGTCGTACTTTCCATTTGCCATTAATGATAGCGCATAATGCAGCGCCAGCGTATCATTCTTCACTCCGTTAATTAACGCCTTTTCGTAATAGGGCATCGACTGACGAATTCGGTTTGACTGCCGGTATGATTCTGCTACAAAAAAATTGGCCTCTCCATTATTTGGGTTCTTGGCCAGAATAGTGTTATATGAATCAATAGCCGCCTGGAACTGTGCTAATTCAAAAGACTTTGAAGCCTTTTTCTCAATGCCACAAGAGGCTATAATAAAAATGAGCCCTATAAGACCTGCTCTGGAAATCATAATCATTTTACTTCTTTGTTAAAATTAGAAGAATTCATACGACCTAAAAACGAAGGGCTGCAATTTAATGTTGTTCAACAGTTTGAAAGTAACGCTTAAGCCAGCTTCCGGCTGCAGGAATCTTCCATTCGGTTTGCAGTTCTCCTTTGTTCTTTACAAGATTGTTAAAGGTGATGGTCTGGTCAGTAACCGCACCTTCGGCAATCTTCGTCTTTAAGTCCTTGATTGATTCTAGAATTACCTCCTCACCTTTCAAAAATGCCACCTTAGTTCGGTCAAAATAATCTATGCCAAACTGTTGTTCCAGCGCCTTTACTAAATGTACAGAGGCATCTATTGAACATCCGCTTGCCTGATTGTAACTTTCATCTACTGATACCACTAAAAAGTAATTGTAAATAAATGTATAAGAGCCCTTCAATGGCTGATTATGAGCTGCCCATTGCTGAATAAAACTTTCCGCAACCTCACCCATCTGTAACTGCTCTATATCAGTAATTTGTCGGCCCGATTGGTAGATCCAAATTCTGGCCTCAGCTGGCATATCGTTAAAAGGAATGTACATACATCAAATTTACGAAATAACCCCAAATTCAACGTATAAGTTCTTGTGGGTATAAACGTCTTTTGAACGACTTTTGTCTATCTACTGCGAAATGCGTGATACTTTCGTGATACTTACCCAATACATTTGTATCGATGAAAAAGGTCTTGCTGATAGAGGATGATGTTCATATTAAAGAACTTTTAGAAATTCATTTAGAAGATTTAGGATGCCAGCTTATGTCATTCACAAATGGAAAGATCGGGTATAACGCCGGGATATCAGAAAAATTTGACATGATTATTCTCGATATTATGTTGCCTGAAAAAGATGGCCTTGAAATCTGCAGAGACTTAAGATCAAATAAGATCACCACACCTATTTTAATGCTCACCGCCCGTAGCGAGGAAATTGACAAGATCATTGGCCTTGAAACCGGAGCTGATGATTACCTGACCAAACCGTTCAGCGTTCGTGAATTCATAGCCAGGGTGAAGGCTATTTTCAGAAGAGTAGATATGCTGAAAGAAGGCAATAGGGAAACATTGGTTATCAAGCACAACGGGTTGATTGTAGATCAGAGTAAGCGCAAGGTCACCATTAATAATGAACGTATTGAGCTTACCCCAAAAGAGTTTGACTTGCTGTACCTGCTGGCGTCAAATCCTGGTAGAAGCTACTCACGTGATCAACTGTTATCAAAAGTTTGGGGGTATGAATTTGAGGGGTATGAACATACGGTGAACTCACATATCAACCGACTTCGGGCCAAGGTTGAGCTTGACATATCTAACCCAACCTTCATTTTAACCACCTGGGGAGTAGGTTATAGGTTTAACGATGACTTACCTGTAAATCATTAGAAATTATGAAAAATGACTATACCTCCAACGGCCTTTTCTGGAAGATAGTAATCACGTTGACCGGTCTTTTGGTTGTAGTAGGTTTCGCCTATGTATTTATTACGGTGAATCTTTCTGAAAAGTACGCGCAGGAGAGAAATCAACGATTAAATGCTTCAATAGCCGAACACATCATTAGTGAAGTCAAACCCTATGTGGAGGGTGAATTAGACACGACAGCTACAGACGAGATTATGCATCATATGATGGCCATAAATCCAAGCATAGAAGTATACATTTTAGATGAAGCCGGAAACATTCTAAATTATGTAGCTCCATATAAAAAGGTGAAGCTTAAAAAAGTA
>JBCDHA010000009.1:0-19933 GCA_038750705.1 Bacteroidota bacterium | reverse complement strand
TCCGAAATTCTTATGAACTTGAAAGTACCTCGCTATACCTACAACGGCCTTGGGTAAGGTGACTTCAACAGAATTATCGGGGATCTCGTTATTGGTTTGGGTGAAGATATCCACTATTTGATCGGCATTATGATTCCATGCATTGAACGTTCCGGTTACGTCATTGATCATCACACCAAAATTCCATTTTTTGTAATCCAATTGCGCACCCACATCCAACCCAAAACCCCAGGCATTTGCAAAGTTTCCGGCTATGCGGTGTATAACCTTTACATTTCCACCCAGACGCAAACCGTTTAAAACCGGAAGCTTACGCGCATAAGAAAGTAGAAAGGCATAGTCAGCCGATGAAAAGAATCGTATATTGTTATAGTTAAGCGCTCCATTCGCATCATACAAAAAGCGCGTATCAGGAATATCATCAATAGCAAAACGAATAATAGAGGCAGCCAAATGGCTAACTGTATCAATTGGTGTAGAAAAGGCGACATAGTCATATTTTGCTATACCTGCAAAATATTCGGCATGCATTATCGATAATTCATACTTATTGGCGCTTTTTAACAGACCGGCCGGATTCCAGTAGCCTGCCGTAGCATCATTTACCGTAGCTACCTGGTTACCCGACATAGCCAACCCCCTGGCTCCGACGCCTATAGCCAGGAATTCGTTACTGTATTTTGGAGCACTTGTTTGCCCGCAGATTGACGCAGCAATGAAGAAGGACAGTACCGTTGTAAAAAAAAATCTAACCATTCTATATTCTCAACACCAACGCAGTTGGTAGCTCAAAAGTGCTTTTTTTCACTCATTTTATATACAAAACACTCGTTTAAAGTAACAATCTCCGGTACCTCTATTTAGTTGTTTATTATACCAGCTAACATTTTTTACTTAGTACTATGTAACACCAAGTACCTTTGTACGTATACTTGCCCAGGAGGTCAACGCTTTTACCTAGATTGATTTAGGTGACTCAAATAAGAAATGTATGAATTTAGAAAACACACAAGTGCAAATGCGAAAGGGTATTCTTGAATACTGCGTATTGCATATTATTTCTCGGGGTGAGGTTTATGCCTCGGATATGCTCGAAGAACTTACATCGGCAAAAATAATGGTCGTGGAAGGTACACTTTACCCGCTTCTCACCAGACTGCGCAAAGCAGGTCTGGCAGAGTACAAATGGGTAGAATCTACCTCAGGCCCGCCTAGAAAGTACTATACGCTAACCGAAGAAGGTCGATCTTTTTTAGATAACCTGAATGCCACCTGGAAGGACTTAATAAAATCCACCAGACATATTACTGCCAAAAAAACTGCCAACAAGTAGGTTCCGATCAATCAAACTCGCAAAAAAGCAATGAAAAAGAATATAAGTATAAACATTAGTGGCATCATCTTTCACATAGAAGAAGATGCGTATGAAGCACTGAAAAATTACCTCGACTCGATCAATCAATACTTCTCCACATTTGAAGATAATCAAGAGATTATCGCGGACATAGAAAGTCGTATAGCCGAGATATTCCTTACCAAGCTCAATGAAGATAAGCAGGTTATCACTACGGAGGACGTACAGATCCTCATCAGCACTATGGGTAGCATTCGCGACTTCCAGGCCGCTGAGGAACCGGAAATTGATGAAGAACCGGAAGCCGGTAAAAAAACTCAAACGGAGCCGCGAAGGTTTTTTAGGGATGAAAACAGAAAAGTAATCGGGGGCGTTTGCGCCGGCCTTGCTCACTATTTCAAAATAGATCCCCTTTGGATACGGCTTATTTTTGTAATCCTCTTACTCGGATATGGGATCATTCTTTTGGCATACCTGGTAATGTGGGTAGTAATACCCGGCAATAGCAGCCTGGAAGAAGATAAAAGCATCAAGAAAATGTACCGCGACCCCGATAAGAAGGTAATCGGCGGTGTAGCGGCAGGTGTTGCCGCGTATTTCGGGGTTGACGTGGCCATCATCAGGTTAGCTTTTGTTCTGTCTATTTTTCTTGGTGGTACAGGTCTACTGGTCTATATCATCTTATGGATAGTACTTACCGAGGCTACTTCAATCACGGATAAAGTAAAAATGAAGGGAGAGCCGGTTACTCTCTCGAATATAGAAACGAATGTAAAAAGCAATATTGATAAAGATAATACAAGATCTGAAGAGAACTTCTTCGTTAAAATATTGCTCTTTCCTTTTCGATTAGTAGCTGCGATTATCAGCGGCCTCGGTCGGGCTCTTGGCCCGCTTATTAGATTTTTTATCGATTTCATTAGGGTAATCATTGGTTTGGTATTAATTATCACCGGTTTATCGATTGTCTTTTCAATGGTCGTGACAATTGGAGTAATTCTAGGCATATTCTCCGCGGGTTTGTGGCACCCCGATTTCTTTGCCTGGAGCGACCTGGGCTTTCCTCTGGACTTAGTGACGAACAGCTTCCCAACACTAACGGCCCTGGCAGGATTCTTAGCCATCGTTACTCCCAGTATTTTCTTAATGCTACTTGGCTCCTCAATGATTGCCAAAAGAATTGTTTTTAGCACTTCCACGGGCTGGACACTCTTTGCAATGTTTATTATAAGCATAGCTATCATAAGCATAAATGTGCCTGGAATAGCCTTTAAATTCAGAGAAGATGGCGAATACACCCAGACGGAAACGTATGATCTCGCGGATAAGACCGCTGTACTTCGACTTAACGAAGTGGGCATGGAAGACTATGAGGTCACCACTCTCACCTTGCGCGGTTGGTCGGGAAGCGAGTACAAATTGGAAAAGAACTTTGAATCACAGGGAAGTTCACGGAGAGAGGCAATTGAAAATGCAAAAATGGTAACCTACAATGTGGATCAGCAGGACTCTATCTTGTATTTTGATTCAAACATTAAATTCGAAGATGATGCTGTATTCAGGGCGCAGCGGCTGGAAATGTATCTGTACATACCTTATAACAGCCAGTTTATTATGGACGAAGACCTGAGGCATATCATTAGAAATACGATCTATGTCAATGGCTATCGTATTTCTGATATGGGAGATAATATTTGGACTTTTACTAAATCAGAAGGTTTGGTGTGTATTTCATGCGAGGAAAATAATGATTACAGTTCTACCGTGATTGATGGTGAAAGGTATGACAGAACCATGCGGTTCAGTGAATTTGAAGATGTTTACATCAAAGGGGCTTTTAACGTTGACATAGTAAAGGGCAATGAATACAAAGTATTATTAAAAGGACGCACTCCTGACCTAAATCAAATACGCCTGAGAGAGGATGGAGATCTTCTAAGAATAGAATGGAACGGCAGATATACCTACGATAAATACAACCCTCAGAAAAAAGAGATAGATATTGTGGTTATTATTCCCTATCTCCATGAAATTGATGTAAACGGAGCATCAAAAATCTATATCAAAGATTTACGTCAACGTGATTTAAGTATTGAAACAGAAGGGGCATCCTATATAAAAGCAGATGTTTCGATTGACAACCTTGTGATAGATGCCTCGGGAGCTTCAGAGATAGAATTAGAGGGATCAGGGTTGGAGCTTTCCGCAGACATGCGGGGGGCATCAAACCTTGATGCTTATGAATATGAGGTCAAGCGAGCCACCATTGATGCGAGTGGAGCGGCAAGCGCTAAGGCATTTGTAACTGATGAAATAATCATGGATGAATCCTTCATAAGCAATGTTAAATTCAAAGGAGGAGCCAGGGTGATAAAAGATAGAAACGGGAACTAGATTTTCCAATAACAACTGAAAAGGGAGCCGTTTACTCCCTTTTTCTCTTTAGGGATGCTATCTCTTAGTGCGATGGCATTCCTTCAATATGTTAAAACCATCATGTTCTTTGACTAAAGTTTCAGAATTTAGAGTATGAAACAAATTGTACTCTTATTCACAGTTCTATATTCAGCCATAGGCGGATGTGCAACTACCCAAGTCAGTTCCCAAGCCCAGGGAGTAAAGGGTAAAGTGTTATGGGTGGAAGGTAATCAAATGCCCGGACCTGATCGAAAAACAAATGAAGGAAGTCCTGTTACAAGGGAGATCGTATTTTACGATGTTCTAAAAACTTCGGATCTTAAACGACTGGGAGCTTTGTTTCAAGAACCTCCCTTTGAGCCGGTTGCGGTTGTCAAAACTAACGAGCAAGGTGAATTTGAAATTAATCTTCCCGCAGGCAGATACTCTTTGCTAACTCGCGAGAATAATGGCCTTTTTGCTAACTTATTTGATGGTGAAAACAATGTAAACCCTGTTACTGTAGAGTCGGGTAAGTTTACAGACATTAAAATTGTCATTAATTACAACGCCGTTTACTAAATGAAAGTAATCAACTGGGGAATACTGGGAACAGGAAAAATAGCTGCCAAATTTGCTGAAGATCTCAAAACGATTGGTAATGCTAAACTACTGGCGGTTGGGTCAAGATCTCAAGTAAGTGCTGACCGTTTTGCCGACCATTTTAAAATAAGCCATGCGCACCCGTCATACCAGAAGCTTGTGCAAGACCCTGATATTGACGTTATATACATCAGCACACCTCATAACCTACATAAAGAAAATTCTGTTTTGTGCTTAGAAAATGGAAAAGCCGTTTTGTGTGAGAAGCCTATTGGTGTAAATACAGAAGAGCTCAAAGAAATGATCCAGGTTGCTAATGCGAGAAACCTCTTCCTCATGGAGGCTATGTGGACCTACTTTCTACCTACCATCAAAAAGGCGGAAGAATGGATAGAAGATGGAGCCATTGGCCAGGTACAGCACATAAAAGCCGACTTTGGGTTTAAAGCGCCTTATGACCCATCCAAACGGCTGTTCAACCCCGAATTGGCTGGTGGAGCATTATTGGATGTAGGTATCTATCCTTTAGCTTTCTCACTTCTTTTTGCTAATTCAGAGGTGAATCGTATACTGGCCGACTCAGTTTTGTCAGATACAGGTGTGGACTTAACGGATACCTACCAACTCCGATTCGAAAATGGTATAACGGCAGATTTGTCTTGCTCATTGGGGCATCAATTTATAAATGACGGTATCATTTATGGAACTAAAGGTTTTGTAAGACTTCCATTGTTTTGGAAAAGTACCGAGGTATACCTTCATAGGTATAACGATGGTGGAATTGAGCTGTTTAAAGACGATAGAAAAACCAATGGCTATAATTTTGAAGCCCAAGAGGTTACTAATATGCTTCTAAAAGGTAAAACCGAAAGTGATGTTATGCCTAACTCAAGTAGTTTAAATCTATTAAAACAGATGGATGGCATTAGAGAACTCATTCATCTTAAATATCCATTTGAGAAATAATATAATGTCCATGCAACCTATGTAAGGGTTATCGCATCTACTCGTTGAGAACGCGCTAAATGACACTGAAAATAACTGAGTCTGAGGAACATTTACTAATAGAAAACTGCCGGAAAAAAGATCAAAAAGCACAAAAAGAAGTGTTCGATAAGTACTCCTCTAAGATGTTAGGGATTTGCAACAGGTACTTAAGAGACTTTGATCAGGCAGAAGATGTTATGGTAGGTGGATTTGTAAAAGTGTTCAGTCGTATTGATCAGTACAAGGGTGACGGAAGTTTTGAAGGCTGGGTAAGAAGAATAATGGTGAACGAGGCATTGACATTTATTAGAAAAAATAAGAATATGTATCTGGAAGTGGACATAGAAGTAGCTGATCGGGAGCCTGACTATAGTACGTTGAGCAATTCTCTGGAGGCCAAAGATCTGCTAAAACTAGTACATGATTTACCAACGGGTTATCGCACTGTTTTTAACATGTACGCTATTGAAGGCTATTCACATAAGGAAATAGCCAAGACATTGGGAATCAGTGAAAATACATCTAAGTCTCAACTAAGCAGGGCAAGGGTACTGCTGCAAAAGCAATTGTTGAAGTCGGAAGGTTCGTTAAATCAAAACCTGCAATAATGAGCGGCAAGGAATTAGATAAGCTATTTAGAGATAAGCTCGAAGGCCTCTCTCCTGAACCTCGCGCAGGAGCATGGGAATCTGTTCAAGCTCAAATGGGAAATGAGAAAGGTGTGTGGTTTTACGTAAAAATAGCCGCTGCCATCTTGCTACTCATATCATTTGCAAGTCTTTATTTCCTAAATACTAATTCGCCAGAAGCTCCGGTAAAAAGCATATCACAAAACAGTTCTGTTGATGATACTCAACTCGTTGATACAGTTAAAATAGATTCCGTGAAGAAGATACCTCCTCATCAGGAAGTACCGGCCATGGAAAATAATACTGCCGCCCTTGATACCAGTGAAATTAAAAACGAAACAAAACCCTCAACAACCATACTAAAGGATTTAACTCAAAAGCCAGCACTTGCCGAAAATGTAAAAAAAGTCGCTCCCAAAGAGTCCCAGCCACAGATAGATAGCACATTTCAGAAGCCTGTTTTAAAGAACGCTGCCGAAAAAAAGGCATTAGTGGCAGAAAATAACATCACCGATGCAACCTCTAACAGCAATACAACATCTATCGATCAAGCGGAAACGGAACGTGGCTCAACACTTGTATTCGACATTGACGACTTTGATGTGAAAACGGCAGTTACAAGTGCATACGAGGCAGCAGAGGAAACAAAGAAATCCGGGTTTAAAAAGGTTCTCGATTTCGTAAAAAGTGTGAAGGGGGGCGAAGCTGGTTTAGGTGGACTGCGGGAAGCAAAAAATAACTTGCTTTCTATCAAGCAAAAAGAGAAAGAAGATGATAACTCAAGATAAACTAACAACACTGATTTCGGCATGCCTGATCTTACTCAGTGGCACCCGGGTTCTTGGCCAGGAAAAAACTGATTCCCTCATTCTGAATGTAGGAAAAAGTCAAATAGTATTCCTTATTCGAGATGAAGCTGACCTGGCCAAACTGCAGAACTATGATCTTAACCAAATTTTAGACCGGTTAAGTCTTGAGCTCACCGGTGATTCAACGTTGATATCTGAGAACGGTGTAATATCAGACACAACGGTAGTTGTAGACGGCGAGCCTGACGATAGTGGAAACTATTATAAAAGCAACGACCGCTACGTGGATAGGGATGATAGATGGGATGATGACAGGCAGTACGACAGGGATGAAGATCGTGACACACGTTATGTCAGAAGGAAGAGAAGAAATTACCGACGCCATGTTTTCAATATAGAAATAGGAACTAATAACTACTTGGAAGATGGTAAGTTTCCTGGCGAGAGTAATCGGCTTTATGCCGTCAGGCCGTGGGGGTCCTGGTATGTAGGGCTGGCCTCTGTTAACCAGAATTACCTGGGTAACAACTTCTACATCGAATGGGGACCTAGTGTAAGTTGGTATAATTTTAAATTCGAAAATGATGCGACACGAATTTTAGATGCAGATGTTACAAGTTTTATAGAAGTCAATGAACCGGACGTAGATTATAAAAAAAGTAAACTGACAGCAGCATATGTAAACTTCTCAGTGGTACCTATGGTGAGCGTAGGTAATAGACGGGGCAAAAGAGGCTACATAGGGGGTTGGAAATTTAAAGATTCAAATTCATCCGACTTCAGAATTGGAGTAGGAGGTTACATCGGATATCGTATTTCCAGTTACAGCAAAACGGTGGTTGAGATCGATAATGACAAAAAAAAGAACCGGGATAAAGACAGCTTTAATATGACCGATTTAAGGTATGGACTTAGAGCACAATTAGGTTTTGGAGATACGGACTTATTTTTCACTTACGATCTTAATGAGCTTTTCAACGAAGATCAAGGACCGGAATTAAACGCCTTCAGCATTGGCATAATACTTTAAACAAACACTAAATCAACTTTTAACACAAAAATTTACTCGCCCATTAGACGAGACAGGAAAAGTACATTCAAATTAAAAACAACGAAAAACTCAAAAATTATGAAAACAACGAAAGTATTTCTTTCAGCCGCCCTGGTATTAGGTATATTAGGAACGGCTTACACTCAAGGCACAGATGAAAAAGATACCCGAAGAAAGAAACGCCGTTATGGTACGCATAATGACTTTAAGATCGATCTCGGCATTAACAATTTTTTAGAGGATGGATCGTCACCTAGCGAAAACAATGCTCCTTATTCTGTGCGGTCCTGGGGCTCCTGGTATGTGGCGCTCAAGACAGAAAATGATACGCATATCGGCGGCGCACTTCATTTACTTTGGGGCGGTGATGTAAGTTGGTACAACTTTAAGTTTGAAGATGAATCTTTAAGGATCAACGAAGGGCCGGAAATGATCGAGTTTACACAGTCCACCGATGATGTGAGCTTCCAAAAGAGTAAACTGACAGCGGCTTATGTAAACGCAAGTGTAGTACCAATGTTAAAGTTTGGATCGAAACGACGATATGACCGAAGATGGTTCGGTTTTAGAGGAAACAATTGGGACCTGGGTTGGAATGCAGAAGAGGGCTTCAGAATAGGCGCCGGCATGTATGCAGGGTATAGAATAGCCAGTTACACCAAGTATGTTACTAAAGAAGATGGGGACAAGGAAAAAGACAAAGATAAAGACGGATTCTATCTAAATAATTTCCGATACGGAGTACGTGGCCAGATCGGCTTTAGAGGCATAGACATTTTTTTCAATTATGATTTGAACGAGCTTTTTGCCGATAACAGAGGTCCGGAGTTAAATGCTTTCAGTTTCGGTGTCGTTCTCTAAAATCCGAAACAGGAACTGCCGTTAAATTTAACGGCAGTATAAAATAAGGCCGTCTCAAAAGTACCGGAGACGGCCTTTCTTATAAGGTTAATCAACTGGCCCTAATTATCAGCCAAAACTTCAACAATAGTACTAAATTGAACAAGGTCTGAATTTTATCAGAGAGTAATCTGTGCAGGAAATAGTAGAAAAGAAGACGGTCTTATCCAGTTATGGCGTAACGACTCAATTCATTCTTTTCAACTCTCGTTTAAGATCCTTGAGATCATCTTTTAGGTCTTCCTTAATATCATTAATGGAGTTCTTAAAGTCTCTCTTAAAGTCCTTTGAATGGCTGCGGAACTCGTGCCTATGATCTTCCCAATTCCAGTCCCACTCCCATTCCCAGTTCCAATTCCAGTCGTGATCATCGATATCGACGCTTACATTCAAGTCAAGATCCTCCAATTCATCAAGATCCAGGTCCAAATCGATGTCAAAGTCATGATCAAAGTCAAAATCAAACTGATCGCCTCTGCGATAGGTAAATGAACGACGTGAGCGATCATCAAAGTCAGTGATAAGAAACTTTCCATTTCTTCCAATTACCTCTGCCCCCGAAACCTCCAGAGCATTATCGCCTTCAATTCGCTTGAGCTCGCTGTTAAAAACATGGACCAAAGCGTTATCAACATCAACTTTGAGATATAGCACACCAGCTTCAACGGTAGCACTAACGTTCTCCTCCTTTACTCCTTCGATTAATATGGAAACGTCCTCATGAGATCTCGCAACATCTACGGTAGATACCTTCTCATCTAATACAATTTTGTTAAATCGATTAAGATCCTTGAGTCGTGTAGTCTGGGAAAAAGACGCGGCTGGAATTAAGATGCAGCAAGCTGCAAAAATGAGTTGTAATTTTTTCATAGCTTTTGAATTATTGACCCTTTCTAATTTACGAAAATATGATCAATTTTTCCTTAGATAGATGTCGCCGTTGTAGTTCTTGATCATCACTTCAGCCCCTCCACCATTGATATTACCACGTACCCAATCATCCAGATATACTTTATACGTTCCGGATTTTTTTTCGGTTTTTGTAACAGGCTTATTCTTCTCTACAGTAAAATCGAATCCGGAATAAACTTCTCCACGAGCTGTTTTCATCTTCATTGAAGCCTTAAAAGATGCAGGCAATGTTAAGTCGACATCTCCATTATAGGTAGTAAAAGCCATTGGGGTATCGGGAGTCACTGTGTTGAACCTTGCCACAATTTTTCCATTATAAGTATCTGCCACCAACGACCCGGATATCTCCTCAGCTACTATCTCGCCATTATAGTTATCAGCTACTATCTCGCCATTTACATTTTTGATATACAGATCACCGTTATTGTACGTCTCTACATGTAAATCCACATTTGACGGTACCTCCACAACCAAATTCACTCCCCTATTCCAGGAGTCGGATTCGATATCAATAAAATTATTTTTTTCGCTTATCTCCAGATCAGTAGCGGAACTGGAAATGACCTTAAGCCCATCCTTCATAGGCTTGTCCTTCTTAGATCTCGACGATGAATATTTTACAAGAACATCCTTGCGGTTTGCGCCTATTACATCAATTGATCCTTTGCGTATATCCACTTTCACCTTGCCGCGCTTGGCAGGATCGCTGAAAGGAATAGTTAGCTCGCCCGTGTCCTGGGCTTTGGAGAGTTCCAGCATCGCCAGAACAATCAGAATTGTTGTTATTATCTTTTTCATTTTTAAATCGTTCTTAAGTTTTTATTTCTTTCTGATGAATACATTTCCATTGAAAGTTTCAAAATCAAGTTGGGAGCCTCCACCTCCAAAGCTTATCACTGATTTTGCCTCTACCTTGAAAGAGGTTCCTTTAACCTTGTGCTCATCATTCATTGCCAGAAGCATGGGCTTTTGCTCAATACTTTCAAAATCGGTATAGATATCTCCATTGAAGCTTTTAAAAGTTACGTCGGCTTTGAAATTTGACGGCACATAGGCTTTAATGTCTCCGTTTAACGTGTAGTAGGAAGAATTTGGCCCGGGTATATTTTCATAATCTAGTGTAATATCACCGTTTACAGAGTGTACATAGGTATAGCTCTTGACTCCCGATGCCGTAATGTCTCCATTAACATTATGAAGGTCCAGCGTCCCGTTCAGACCACTGACGGTAATGGCACCGTCATTTATTGTGGATAAATAAACATTCAACCTTCTAGGCACCTTAAGTTTGAAATTTATTTTAAAATCATAACTATAGCGGCAGTCATCCCACTCGTATCCCCACTTTGATTTTTTACCATCATACGACCTTAACCCTACATTTCCACAGTCACACAGGCCTTTTATATAGACTGCAATCGAATCGTATCTATCCTGTATGCCCAACCTCAGCTGGTCTTTAGCCTTCTCCAAGCGTTCATTCGTTTTTGCCCCTATAAAAAACTCCGCTTCTAAAATGACCTGGTCACCATCGTATCCTTCAGCATCTATTGACCCATTGATATTAGCTAAAAGGAATACATTGGAATCACTGGCTTTCTCAAATGAAAATTCTTCCTTGATTATCTCATTATGCGTCTGACTGTAGAGAAAGACCGGCATGCAGAAAATTATAAGTACTGTTACTATCTTATCCATCAAATTAGTATTTCAAGTGTCTCATTAATTTTTTCCTTCACCTCTACAGGTGTCTCCTGCTTTTTAAGCAGGTCTTGTAATGCCTGAATAGAGCGCTTCTCTTGTAATGCCAGCATCATTTCTGCCAGGCCCATCTGAACCAGAGGAGACTCTTGCCTGGCAATTGAAGATATGAGGCCCATCCGCACTTTTGAATCATCTGCATAGGGCATTAAGGCTTCCAGCGCTCCCAGTCGCACGTTTACGTTGTCATCATTATTGAGTGTTTGCAGAAGGGCGTCAGTGATCTTAACACTGGCATCGGGAAGTTCGCTGCTGAGGCTCACTGCTCTTAACCGATCGCTGATCGATTCTTCTTCCAACAGGCTCAGCATCATCATCTCCTTCATTTCTTTTACTTCGGCTGACAACTGATTGATCTCCGAATTTGATGAATCATTAGCCTTAAGCAATAGCCCGGCAGCCAGGCCAAACCCTATCAAGGTAAGCCCATAAGCCCATCTCACCACCGGCTTCGAGTACCACAGTTCATTGAACTTAGCGGACCACGATGTTTTTTTCTTTTGTGCTGCAAGCATAGAATAGAACCGAGAATTCAAATCGGCAGATGGTTCTGCTGAACTGTCAAAAACCAACCGGGTATAAATGTCTTGCAGCTCAGTGAATTCAGTTAAGTCCACTTCACCTTCTTCAATGATTTGTTCAAGCCTTTGTATTTGCCGGGCATCCAACCTACCGGTATTGAACCCATCAATCAGCGCCTTTATTTCTTCTTCTTTTTCCATAGTCAAACTGACTTTTGAATTTTCAAAAACTCATGTTTCAATGATTGCATTGCTCTAAACACTTTTACTTTTACGGCCCCTTCTGAGCACTTAAGTACTTCGCCAATCTGCTTGTATTTTAACCCCTCAATCTTACTCAATGTAATCACCTCTTTCTTTTCATGATCCAACCTATCCAGGGCCATGTTTAGCATATCCAGTTCCTCAACTTTTCCCATGGTGTACTCTACATTTTTGTTGCCATCGGAAAGCTCCTGATGATCATCTATATCCTCACTCCTGAACCTGGAAGTTTTTCTGTAGTTATCAATGTTAACATTGCGCGCTATGTGAAACATCCAAACCTTAAACTCCCCATCTCCCTTGAATCCCTTTCGATACTTCAAAACCCTTTCAAAAACTGTTTGGACCAAATCTTCGCTCAATTGTTGATTAAAATTCATGTTGTAAAAGAATCCAAAAAGGATTTTCTTGTACCGCTCGAAAAGCAGGCCCAGAGAATCCAATTGGCCTTCCTTTACCTTTAGCATTAATGCATTATCAGAAATTGAATCCAAGCCTAAATAGATCTATCTAATTTATGTACAAGCAGGGAAACCGCTCCCTTTTGAAATGGTTACAGACAATTTCCTTTTTCTTTGTATAAACTCAAAGTCGCCATTCAGAAAACACTATATTTAAATTCGCCTTTATAACGACTAAATGAAAAGAAGTATAATCTTACTGGCCATCCTTTTTTATACTCAAATGACACTTGCTCAAAATCAACAAAAGCCACTCAGAGTTGGAGTAGCCGGACTTACACATACTCACGTACATTGGTTATTGGGCAGGCCTGATCGCGGAGATGTGGAAATAGTGGGTATTGCAGAACCCAATGAAGACCTGGCTGAAAGATATGTTAAACAGCACGGCCTTGATCCAAAACTGGTTTACTCTTCATTAGATGAAATGTTAACCCAGTCAAAGCCCGAAGCAGTCACAGCTTTCGGAACTATATTCGAGCACTTAGAAGTAGTACGGAAATGTGCTCCACTTGGCGTTCATGTAATGGTAGAAAAGCCACTGGCAGTAAGTTTAGCTCACGCGCAAGAAATGGAAAAGCTTGCCAAGCAACATGATATTCAGCTACTTACTAACTACGAAACCACTTGGTACCCTACGAATCACAAGATTTTTAAAATGGTACGGCAGGGGGAACTTGGTTCGGTACTCAAGATAGTGGTACACGACGGCCACCGGGGGCCAAAGGAAATAGGTGTTAATGACGAGTTTTTAGTCTGGCTGACCGACCCGGTTCAAAATGGAGGAGGCGCTATTACCGATTTTGGATGCTACGGGGCTAATTTGAGTACATGGATAATGGGCGACCAGCTACCGACTTCGGTTAGTGCAATCACACAACAAATTAAGCCCGACATTTACCCGAACGTTGATGATGAGGCCACCATAATCATCACCTATCCAAAATCACAAACCATTATTCAAGCCTCTTGGAATTGGCCAATAAGCCGGAAGGACATGGAACTATATGGCAAAACAGGTATGGCCATTGCAAAAAATCGAAATGACCTGGTGGTACAGCTCAATGAAAACGCAGAAATTAAAAATGACAAACTGGAAGAAATAAAGGCCCCTTATGACGACCCGTTTGCCTACCTGGCTGGTGTAATCCGCGGTACAATTGACCCTCCGGTCAATGATCTTTCTTCTCTGGAAAACAATATGATAGTAATGCAAATATTAGATGCAGCTGTCAAAAGCGCGAAAAAAAGAAAAGTAATCCACCTGAACTAACTTCAAATCAAGAGTTGAATATGAGTCTTTTGCGCGGAAAATGGACTTTATTCGTGGCACCTCACAGTACATGACAAAAGTCTAAAACACCACAGATTCATCGGATGAATCTTCAATTTAAGGCGCAGTAATCTGGCTTTTTTACTATTTTACTCATGTTGTTATTCACCCGATGGTTTGATTCCGGTTTTTGTCGTGTATTTGAGGTGCTTTTTCTCTGGCTACGTTTTCTTTTGGGCGTGCAAAAAAGAGGGCCGGATTTAAAACCTCAAAGTTGAAATCAAAATGGCACATTCTGAGGTCCTTATAGTCAAGAATAAGTCTTTAGAAATCATCTCATCAAACGCTGAACTCGAATTTTTTTCAAAACCAATTATCAAGGACTCCTAATCTAAAACGAACCGGATGATTTCCTTCCTTACGTAAGGGTGAAGTGTAAGCTTGTTAGTATTAACTACCTCCACTTAATATTACATCCCTGGCTCGGTATCTGATTTTCACTTATTGGATTACCCTTTAGCAGATCATCCAGCGCACTGCGCATGTCAGCTCCGGTAAGCGGTTTTTCATTTCCAGGTCGGGAACTATCAAGTTGGCCACGATAGACCAGTTTATTTTCTTTGTCAAAAATGTAAAAGTCAGGAGTGCAGGCCGCATCATACGCCCTGGCCACGGCTTGTGTTTCGTCATACAGGTATGGAAACGGATACCCCCACTTCTTTGCTTCATCGTGCATTAGTTCCGGAGCATCTTCAGGATAATTATCTACATCATTTGAGCTAATAGCAATAAACTTTACTCCTTCGGGAATATAATCTTCCGCTAATTTTACCAGCTCCTGTTGTATGTGTTTCACATAAGGACAATGATTACAAATAAACATGATCACTGTGGCTACATCGGATTGTAGTTCATCCCACGTTAATGTTTTACCACTTATGGTATCCGGTAATTTGAAAAAAGGCGCTTCCGTACCAAGCGGAAGCATATTTGACGGGGTTAATGCCATTTTAGTTTGTTTTAAAACGCAAACAAAACACGTCTGAGTTTAATTAAGTTTAGGCTGCAAGTATAAAAATGCTTAATTAACAGTTTACATTTAATCAATTAGCACTCAAGGCATGAAGATAGGTCTTTTATCAGATACACACGGGCATCTTGATGATCGCATATTCAGCCACTTTGAAAAATGCGATGAAATCTGGCACGCAGGAGATATTGGCACCATAGAATTGGCTGATAAGCTTGGCGCATTCAAACCGCTACAAGCTGTATATGGAAATATTGATGGTAGAGATTTAAGGGAGCAGTTTCAAGAAGATCTATGGCTTGAAAGGAATGGGCTTGTTGTTTTAATTACCCACATCGGTGGTTATCCGCCAAAATACAACCCTCGAACAAAAGCCATTTTTAGAGAGAAAACTCCCGATCTCTTCATATGCGGGCATTCTCACATTCTGAAAATTATGAGAGACCGGCAACACCACCTGCTGCATATAAACCCAGGGGCAGCAGGCGTACAAGGCTTTCACAAAGTAAAGACGCTGGTGCGCTTCTCTATTGAAAATGTACAAATAAAGGATTTGCAGGTAATAGAGCTTGGTAAAAAGACATAAAAAAAGCCCTGATAAACAGGGCTAAGGAGTATAATATCTTTGTCTATTCTTTATCCTTTTTCGGAGCCGCTTTTTTCTTCGGCTTCTCCTCGGCATCTTCCTTTTTAGCTTTTGGCGCTGCCTTTTTCTTTGTCTTTTCTTCAGCAACCTTCTCTTTCTCTGCTTTAGGTGCAGATTTTTCAGGAGCCTTTTTCACTTCTTTTTCAACTACCGGCTCCACCGCTTTGGTCTCAGCTTTTGGAGTCTCCTCTTTTTTTACTGGCTTTTTTGAGGCAGCTGTAAATTCTTCTTTCATAGCGTCCGTGTCTACCTTTTTAATAATAGGTTTTGCGCTAAGAAGTTGAATATTATTATTTCTGACTTTTGCTCTCGCCTTATTTCTTTTCGCTTTTCTTTTAAGTCTGGTAACTGCCATCTCCAAGTATTTTTTATAAAAGAGGTGCAAAGATAAAATAATAATAATGTCAAGGAAATTTTTCTTAAAAAAATAAACATGTCATCCGCATTGGTTCAAATCCTTATTGACACCTTTTTTGTAGTTTTGAACCCATGAGTAACAAGCCCAGTTTGCCACGTGGTATGCGAGACTTTGGCCCTGAAAAAATGGCTAAAAGAAACTTCATTTTTAATACGATTAAATCCGTATTCTCCAAGTATGGATTTATGCAAATTGAAACTCCCGCTATGGAAAACCTCTCGGTGCTCACCGGAAAATATGGCGATGAGGGTGATCAGCTATTGTACAAGGTGTTAAACTCAGGCGACTTTTTATCAAAAAGTTCTATTGATGACTTCACTAGTGGTAGTAAAACGCTAACCCAAAAAATATCAAATAAGGGTTTAAAATATGATCTGACCGTTCCATTCGCTCGATTTGTAGTAATGAATAGGAATGATGTGACTTTGCCGTTCAAACGCTTTCAAATTCAACCGGTTTGGCGTGCAGATAACCCTCAAAAAGGCAGGTATCGAGAGTTTTATCAATGTGATGCGGATGTAGTAGGTACTGACTCACTACTTTGCGAAACTGAAATCATCCTTATGATCAACGAGGTTTTTAACCAATTGGGAATTACCGAATTTACCATTAAAATGAATAGCAGAAAGGTACTCAAAGGCATAGTAGAAGCCATTGGTGCCGTCGAAAATGAAACGGATTTTCTTGTTGCTATCGATAAGCTCGACAAAATCGGATTAGATAAAGTCAAGGAAGAGCTTTCGAGTCGTGGATTAGACACTAATATGATTAGAACGGCAGAGGATTTTCTCTCTATTAGAGGTACCAACAATGAGGTAATGGAGGCGCTGTCCAACCTCCTGTCTTCTTCTGACATAGGTATGGAAGGAATTTCAGAGCTAAATAAGATTCAAGAATTTCTGGAGCCTTTTGATCTACGGAATGATCATATTGAAATTGACCCTACCCTGGCCAGAGGCCTCTCCTACTACACCGGTGCTATCTTTGAAGTAAAGATAAATAACGTAAAAATGGGTAGCGTAAGCGGTGGCGGTAGATATGACGACCTTACCGGAGTATTCGGCATGCCGGACATCTCCGGCGTCGGATTCTCTTTTGGCGTGGATCGAATTTACGACGTCATGGATGAACTTGGCCTCTTTCCCGAAGAAGTAACGACAACCACGAATGTGTTAATTGCACATTTTGATGAAGAAAGCAGGCAATACGGACTGTCAACTCTTGGCAAAATAAGGAATGAAGGCCTCTCATGCGAGATTTATCCTGACATTGCCAAAATCAAAAAACAGTTCAACTATGCCGATAAAAAAGGAATCCCGTATGTAATCGTGATTGGTTCAGATGAAATTAATTCCGGCCTGTTAAAGTTGAAGGATTTAAATACCGGCGAAGAGACAAAAGGCGAAATAGAAAGTCTAATTCAGAAAATGCTAGATTAGCATATGTCCGGTATTCACCATATTTCGGATGCAAAGCTCAGTTTATTTGAGATTGAATCTATTCTCAACCATAATCTAAAGCTGACCCTATCGGAATCTGCAATTACGAAAATCACAAAGTGCAGAGACTACTTAAATAAAAAGGTAAAAGGAACAGTGGAGCCAATTTATGGTATAAATACAGGTTTCGGTTCCTTATATGACAGAAATATATCCGCAAATAATCTTGAACGGTTACAGGAAAACCTGGTAATGTCTCATGCCTGTGGTACAGGGGACCAGGTGCCGGATGACATAGTACGCCTTATGTTGCTTCTTAAGGTGCAATCACTCTCTTACGGGCATTCGGGAGCTCAACTGGAAACCGTAGATAGACTGGTTCATTACTTCAACGAAGACATACTACCCGTAATTTATGAATTGGGTTCGTTAGGCGCTTCGGGAGATTTAGCGCCATTAGCTCACTTGTCCTTGCCTTTGATCGGCCAGGGTGAAGTACGTTACAAGGGAAAACGAGTATCTATTCTGGAGGTAAATGCACAATTAGATTTAACCCCAATATCTTTTCAGGCCAAAGAGGGTTTAGCCCTACTCAATGGAACCCAATTTATGAGCGCCTACGGCATATGGTGTTTAATCCAGGGAGAAAGACTCATAAAACTTGCTAACATTATAAGTGCACTTTCTCTGGACACTTTTGACGGTAGAATAGAGCCATTTTTACCCGAGGTTCATGAGCTAAGGCCACAAAAGGGTCAGGTAGCCTGCGCAAAAGATATAATGCAACTGCTTGATGGAAGTGAGTTGATAAGCCAACCTAAAAAGCATGTGCAAGATCCTTATAGCTTTCGTTGTATACCGCAGGTACATGGGGCTACCCGGGATACCTGGCATCATGCTCATGATATTTTTATGACGGAAGTTAATTCGGTTACTGATAATCCTAATGTGTTTCCGGCTACCGATAAAATCATTTCAGCCGGTAACTTTCACGGGCAGCCATTGGCATTAGCGCTGGATTTTCTCTCTATTGCCTTGTCAGAATTAGGCAGCATTTCTGAAAGAAGAACTTTCCAACTTCTTTCAGGAGCACGACAGCTACCTAATTACCTTGTGGCGCATCCGGGCATTAACTCCGGACTCATGATAGCTCAGTATGCATCGGCATCCATCGCCAGTCAAAATAAGCAATTATGTACTCCGGCTTCTGCTGACTCGATAGTTTCGTCTAATGGTCAGGAGGACCATGTGAGCATGGGGGCCAATGCCGCAGTGAAAGCATATAAATTGGTAAACAACGTTTACAGGATTCTTGCGATAGAATTAATGACAGCAACACAAGCCCTGGAATTTAGACGTCCGGCGAAAACCTCACCTTACCTGGAGAATTTAGTGAACAATTTCAGGTTAAAGGTTCCGTTTATTGAAGATGACAGAGTATTACATGAAGATATGGAAAAGGCTCTCGATTTTATAAAATCAGTAAAACTTTGAAACTGACAAAGGTTCAAATAGCGCTTGTATTATTTTCAATAATTACCCCGGTTGCTCATGCACAATTCGTTAGCAACAACGGATGGTTTGAAGTAGCAGTAAGTGAAGGTTGCCCTGTCGGTGGCTGCGCAGGTAATGAAGTTTCAGGGTGCGTGCCTCTGACCATTACCGTAACATCAACAGCGATTGCCCCTGTTGATTGCTTTGACGGTACCGGAAGTTGCGACTTTGATTATACCGGCGACGGAACCATTGAAAATACGTCAAGTACGATAACCTACGATACATCCGGTCAATTTACGCTTCAAATTATTCACGGCAGTGATGGTGTAGACCAAATAGCCATAAACATCAGCCCTTCTGAACCCCCTGAATTTTCGATTTTCTCTTGCTCAAATGAAGAAATACAGGTAAATATTTCCGATACCCAATTTGAAAACTATATCATTGACTTTGGTGATGGGTCGCCCGAAGTATTGAGGACCAGAGGTGCGCCGAACGCACAGCACAGTTATGCTGACAACGTACCAAAAACCGTATCGGTAAGAGGAGTTAATGACAATGGCGCCGATAATTGCAACACGGCTGAAGACACTGTACTACCCCTGGCTGCAATTCCGCCTTCAAGGTTTGATTCATTGGCAAGTCTGAACAATAGTGAAATTGCTTTGTACTATGATCTCCAACCTGATATACTGCATCGGTTGGAGATCAAAGCCGGAAGTGCACCTTATACTTTACTCAAACAACTGAGCGCAAGCACAATAGCCGATACCATACAAAATCTCGATGTAGCCAACACCTCTTATTGCTTTCGAGTTGTTTCTATTGATCCATGTGCAGGTTTCAACACCGTAGGTGTCAATTCACCGGAAATATGCAATACTTTACTTGATGTTGATTTTCTTGATGGTGTAAATACTTTATCATGGCAGGTTGGTGGCGCCACGAGTTCATTTAGTTATACCCGCGTAAGCAGTACGG
>JBCDHA010000008.1:0-22043 GCA_038750705.1 Bacteroidota bacterium | reverse complement strand
TCATGCGTCTGCGGCCGTCGTATTGGTATTGGAAGGCCCAGTTGTCTAAGAGCGTAGGGCTTGGGGTATAGGGGAAAGTGCTTGGGCTTCCGATGGCTTTGATGGCCTCCGGGGGGAGCACATACCTCAAATCCCCGAAGTTGTCGTAGATGTAATAGGTGTCGGCCCATTCGGTGGCCGCTTCGTTAGCTTGTACTTTTTTCTGTACTGTACGGTCAAGATGGTCAGTCAATTCAATAACTAAGCTATTGTTTTCATCCGTTGTTTGAGTTTCAAATAAACTTCCCGGAGCGTGATAACCTTTCAGGACCAGATTCTGCCCGTTAGAAACTGAGAAAAGGAACACTTCATTCTCACCATTTGAAGTGTAATTAAATTCAATCGTATTATCATCAGCCGTATCAGATTCACTTCTTTGCCAGGCTTCGCCAGGATGGGATTGCTTTTGTACCCGGTACGAAGCCCAAGGTTCAATGATTCTTTCCCCATACGGAAAATTAGTTCTAGCCACACGCGTATTACTATTGGAGTAGAATTGGTACTGATCACTAGTCTCATATGAAAACTCGTCATTGAGGGCATTATTTTTGACCAAACCGTCCGCATTAGAATGGGAATATGGAAGATAACTTTTCAGCTCCATGCCATATACATACTGAAAGGTCTGTACAAAGTCGCCATAGGTAGGTGAATTGCTTGCCGCAACCACTTGCATCACATTCCCAAGTCCATCTATATATTGAGTTGAAGTCACCATATTGGTTTGCTCAAAATCAAGCAAGTCTTGACTAGAAACAACACCTTCAGACTTTATCGTGTACTCCCGAATAAAATTGTGCTGCTTATTCAACCTTGAATCACTGATAGTAACCACGTGCGAATTAACAGACTGACGGCCTGCCTCGACTTTTACGTAATATTGGCCAGGTTTATCAACCGTAATTTCGTTAGTATGCTCACCTGTGAGAATAACTCCATCCTTATACCAGGTGTATCCGTTGTATTCCGAAGCTACGGTCAATATTGACTTGTTTCCAGGTAAAATGTTTTCGGTAGAAGCTTGTAAGACAGGCCCAGCGACCAAAGTGATTGTTTTATTTTTCGATACACTGCATCCATTTGGATTGATAAAGTGGTAGGTCACAGTATAGTTGCCCGGCGCCAAACTCCCCGGATCAAACTGATCTCCTGAACCAGTGCCTGCTCCGGTCCATTCACCACCTAGAGGTGTATGACCCTGCAGGTTAAAGGGGGTACCAAAGGCGAAAGCACTTTCATCTGGTCCAGCGTTCACCTGAGGAAAAATTAAAAGATCCTCGACCATGATTTCCTGTGGTTCGCCTTTGCATAAATCATTCGAGCCTTCTGCAAACTGATCTATCTCAAAGAAATATGTTCCGTTAGAATTCAGATGCCATGAAGAAGGACCGTAAGGTCCCTCTAGTTCGGGAATAACTTCATTGCCTTGACCATCCACCAATCTATACTTGTTGGTATCTTCTGTAATTCTTAAATAGATCACATGTACATGTGAGCAGTTATAGGAAATTTCCGGTGAAGGCACTTCTACTATTTGCTTTACAGTTATATTGATGGTCCGTGCCTCACTCCAGCAAAGGTCATCAGACCGACTCTTAAGATAAAGCATCTGATTTTGATTAAAATCAAGCGTATTAGAAGAGTTGATCAAATCGGTAAATTCATCGCTTTCGTTAAATTGCCAGTAGAAGGTTTGACCTGATGGCGCCAAGGGCATAGTAACCTCAGTTAGTCCGCACACACGACTGATTGATGGCATTGGGGGCACTGCAGGTTGATCTATCTCCACATCAATATAAGAGCTTAAGCCCCAACATAGTGTACCAGAATTATAACTTCTTAGGTAGTATCTGCCCGTTTCTGATACTATGTATGTACTTGAACTGTTCGATTTAGAAAAGCCACCCTGATTGGTGCCTTGCCAATAGTTTCGAATCAAATCTCCAGGGGGGTCTGCAGGGCGCTGTAAAGTGATCGCTTCACAAGTCTCATTAATTATAGACGGTGCCGAGGGCTGTGGTGGTCCATTGAGTACAATTTCAATAGCCCTGGAAGTGCTCCAACAATTCACACTATTGTACTTAGATCTAAGGTAATATGTTCCGGAACTCGTAACCTCATAGTTTTGCCCTGAATTACTGGTAAAAGTTCCGTTGCGATTCTGCCCTTGCCAATAGTAAGTCTGATTGGAGGGTGAACTAGGCATTACAATAACTGCTCGTGACTCACAAAATAGTATATCCGGAGAGTCCGTAATGTAATTTACAGTAGGTGAAGGAGGTCTATCAGCTACATAAACATTAGCTACGACACCGGAAGAAGCACTTGAACTCCATAATTGCTGACCATTGATATTCCTTGCTCTTAAATAATACGTTCCTGATTGGCTTACGGATCTGGTTGCGTTATACCCTAAATTAGTGCTTTGACCAGTTGAAGAGGTTTGCCAGTACCACCTTACCCCAGCGGGTGGGTTACCGGACCTGGACAGTGTTTTGTTCCCACATAAGTTTGTTGAAATACTAGGCTGGGGAGGTACGTTAGGTGCCACCTCACCTGCTACAGAAACATTTAAGCTCTCAACTACTGTACCTGTAAATATGGATTTTTTTCGAACTACTCCTTGACCGGCCTGGGTCCATGTCACGTAAGCGTAGTTATTCGTAGAGTTGTGTTCTAAAACACCTCCTATGATTTCCCATCTCACATTCATGGTTTGACCCCAAGTATAGGTTACCTGATCGCCAACGGTAACATTGGTCGGTCCGTCAATTCCCTCTTCGATAATTAATTGGCCGAAAAGACTATTTTGAGTAAAGAATAAAAGCGTACTTACTACAGTAGTATATATATAAACAACACGCATATCACAATTAATTTTGAGGTCTTTGATTATATTCAATGAATTTCAAGAGGTTATCATATTCGTCATAAACTGATGTCAATCTCATATTATCATCATACTTATAAGAGGTAGTAATATTGTTTGGGTCGGTAATTGAACTTACTACTGTTCCTGCTTTGTAACTATAGGTGATCATTTGAGCCCCTATTGGGTAAACTCTGACCTCATCTATAATGCTAAAAGAACCTGTAATCTCTTGTGAAAAAGGTAGCTCACCGCTGAAATGCCATTCAGTGCCATCAAAACCCCAATAACTCATTACCAGGTTTGCTGTATTTGTAAAACTTTTGGGTATAACGAAGCTGCCCGAAGCTGTTAAAGCCTTATCTCCTATTCTAGAAGGTGTATTGTCACTAGAATATTCGAAGCCATCGTAAAAAATATTCTCCTCTTCACTGTTACTGATAACCGCTAAGGTGTTTCTACCATCTTGTGAATTCACATATGAAGTAAAGAATCCATTTTTTTCGATCTGAATAACCCTATCGTTTGAATCATATGTTATTGATGTGGTTTTACTATTTGATCCGGTAACCGCGAGGTAGAGTTCCGAATACATCGTTAGTGGTGTATCTTGATCCGTAATCGAATTTTCGGAGATCTGACTAATTCTGTATTTACCAAACTCCGGGTTTGAGTATTCGTAGTAAACTAAATCTACCATAGCCCCTTGCAAAGATCCCTGATCTACGTAGCTCGTTAATGTAAAAATGGGGGCTTCCATAAGGTTAGACGCTACCATTCCCGAGTATATTGGAATTTCGTTTACAAAATCCGAAGGATAAAAGAAGCTTTGGCTAAGTGTATTCTGGGCATCTATGTCGGTATTTTTTCTAATTAGCTGTTTACTATCATTGTAGGAATACGTCTCCGATTTTTCCACAATGCGCCCATCATAGTAATACTCAGTTTTACTATTCAACTCTTTCCATATAGACATAGATCGGTAGAAAATACTACTATAACGCGGCACAACTGAAAAGCAATTAGTGGATGTCCAGAAATTAGCCGGTGCATGTGTTCTACTCACCTTTAGACCCCAAATCTCCCGGTAGTGCGGGTCACCTGCATTATTATAAGTGGTATAGTCGTATACCGTTCTTTTCTTTAAAATATGGATGTTTTCTATTGAGTCATACACGAAATCATCTACCCGCACCAAATCCCCACTAACAAAGCTGAAATCATTCACGGCATAGATCTGAGGTCCTAGACTGCTGGGAACAATCACATCAGGCTGATAATCATAGAAGTAGGAGGTTTTGCCAAATCTATAACGAGTGTTTTCACTCAAAACCAATTCCGATATATCAAGATCAAATCGAATTTCATCAATTTGGCCATAAGTAATGCTTTGATAGCCGGGCCTAATACTTTCAGAACTAAGTGTGTGAACAAACTTGTATTCATCTCCTGTTGAGGTGAAGTAAGGATCAGTTTCACAACCTGGTCCATCAACCTGATACGCCATAGAGTAAAAAGAATCATAACTCAACTGTTGACCGCTGTAAAAATCAGTAACAAGATTCAAGTCATGGTACTCGTATTCTTTTTCAATCGTATAGTATCTAGCAGGTGTTGTTGGGTCATTTGGCTCTGAATAAATACCTTTTACTCTTAGACCGCCGTAGTATATTTTTTCAGTTCTGGGTCTATCTTCGGTACAAAAGAGTTCTCTCTCTTTCCACGAGATTCTTATTTGAGTTTGAGAAGGAATAGGATTCATGTTTTCATCTAATTCATCAATAAAGCCCGACGTTCGTAAGTTAATTCTATATGTTCCGTTCGGAATTGAGAGCGGCTTAATAACTGAGGTATGAAAATTTTCAAAACCGTCTGGCACCGGTGTGTCATGTTCTTCAATATTGCATAAGCTGAATGGCTCGCCAAAAACCGGATCATGGCCAATTGTATATTGTTCAGGAACGTTTGTTTGATAATCAACCCATATATCAAACGTATTATCGGTTATGGTAAATTCAACAGACTTAGGGCCCTCATCACCGATTGAAGACAACTCAACGGAGGATGTTCTAATAGTTTCCGTACAACCACCTTTATCAACTAAATCTATTTCCTTGTTGTGAGCTTCGTAGCTAAAACTCGTCTCTCCTCCTAATGGGTATATAATTTTTTTAAGAACACCCGCCATCATTTTTTCAGGATCGGGTTCGCGGTTTGCATTTCCAAGTGATATCAGACCACTTATATCTCTGGTAGAATAAGCTGGAACCAAAGATTGGTTATCAGAAACCCCGTTAAAATAACCCCAGGCATCTCTGGCAAATGAGAACCTGCTGGGCACTCTCATAGAGGGGTCATCATCACCATAGTATTGAAATACATAGGGATTATCAGTACCCTTTCGAATTGATCTCAATATGAGTCGAACATTGTTATTGGCATCAACATCATCATTATTCAGGTAAGTATAAATATGAGGATTGCTGGCACTGAATTGGGACTCATGTTCAAACAAATGCGTGCTAATAATTTCGGAATTATGACTTACACGTATTTCGTTGATTTTACCAGATACTAAACCATTCGCCAATGGTAAGTCAGGTCTTTGGGTGCTTTCGTATATGAAATCTATCGTCATCCCGTCATCTGTAGAAATCGACTCTAACTTCTTACCAGTAATAATTTTCGTAGTATTATAACAGGTCGTCATGGTACCCGGGTGGTTATCTACCTGGGTAATTGCATCTGTATATTTGTAGCTATAATCACTATAGGTATAGTTGATACATCCCCCTTGGGGTAAGCATATTTGTGTGAGGTGATAGTTGTTTGAATAATTGTCCAGTTTTCTGGGAGTGAAATACAAAGAAGTACCCTGACAATTAGTATTAAATTCTAACGTCTCTTTATCACTATCTGAGAATGTGTATCGGACACCTTTTTCATTAACAATAGTAAATCCATCGAATATCGTTCTGTGGACACGAACATTTGAGGATCTTTGAACAACAGGAGTACCTGTTTTATCGAGATAAAACGTTCCACTAAGACCAGGTGCACTAAAAGAGAAAATGTCAGGTTCACCGTCTACAAGACCGAAGTAAATCTGATCCTGATTTCGGGGTTTATCATTTATGGCTGTTAGTTGCTGCCAAGAGCAATTATCAGCAGTGGCGCAAACTTTGTAGGTTCCAGATCCGTTAGTTGCGTTATCATCATCGATCTTTTGAAGTATCTCAGATTTAGTGGCGTAGCCAGAGGAACCGTCGTATTTATCACGTAAACCACGAATGGTTTGGGATATCAAACCTTGTCCCACAAGTGTCCATCCCATGCCCATGTCACTACTTATTTCTTGTACTTTAAAACCACCGGCATGATATTTCAGCTTGATAGGAAGATAAAAACCACGATATTCCAAATCGTATATTGGTACTTCTATTTGGGGTAATCCCGAAGCTCCACTCACGGCTAAATCACCATATTTCAAAAATGAAGATGCCTCTGGCGTTAACGGAACATCAGGCATTGGCAACTGAGTTTGCTCCTGACCGTAGGCTCCAATGAACACAATAATGAGTATGGAGGTAATAAGCGTTCTTAACCTGCACATGATAAGATATTTTAGTTTTGTTTTATACTGTTCAGTGCCCTATAAGAAAATCTTGAAAAGGTAAACGTTGGCTCTACATAAAATTTTATGTTTGCGCCCAAGAGTTTATAACTATACGTGGATCCAAAAGAACTTCTCCTGTTAAAAGAGAAACTGAAATCGGGTGATAACTCGGTTCTAAAAACAATCTACCAGTCTTGTGCAGATTATTGTGTTCAAAAACTTATTAGAGAAACTAACGTATCAGTCGATGAAGCGGAAGACATCTTTATTGACGCTATAATGAACTTCAGAGAAAAACTTATCAGCAACAGAATCGATCACCTAATCAGTGAAAAAGCATACATCTACAAGACCTGCTTCAATATGTATTTGGTACGTATAGAACAGGAAAAGCGATGGAAAAAGAAGTTAAATGATATTGAATTCTTGTATTACAGTTCGGATTACAACACTGATTCCGAATTTAATGAGAACATGCTCCGGGCCACTAAAGGCGCCTGGTTAGAGCTATCAGAAAAGTGTAAAGACATCATTTCGTATTTTTACGTAGATAAATTGAGCATGACCGAAATAGCAGAATTGATGAAGTTAAATAGCGCTGACGTTGCCAAAACCACCAAATCACGGTGTCTTAAAAAATTCACAACCCTGGCTCAAGATAAACTCAAGAACCACAACTAGTGGCGCTGTCACAACACGATATGGATCTGATTGAGCGCGCTCTGGATAATGACTTGTCCGACGCAGAAAAATTGGAATTTGACGAAGAACTAAAAAACTCAAAAACGTTTAAGCAGGCCTATGAAGACCAGCTTAATCTACTAGGGCATTTAGTTGCTCATAAGAAACAAGAAATCAGAAAAGAACTAAAAGAACTCTATACTGATTTTAAGAAAGACAGGGCTAACAACGAGACTCCCAGGCAAATACATTTCTTGAAATATGGGATTGCCGCTGCAATAATTATCGCTGCTTCCGTTTCCTTTTGGGTCATTAACCATGAATCAAAAAGTTCATTTGAACTTTATAATGAGTACTATGAGCCCTTTCACGGCGGCCCTTTACTCAGGGGAGAAGAGGAAGACTCAATACAAATGGCATTGTCTGCGTATTATGGAAAAGACTATCAGCTAGCGCTCTCGCTGTTTTCCACTCTTGAGCATCCGAAAAAATTGCTACTTATTGGAAATTGCTACCTAAATCTTGAGCGGTACGAAGAGGCTGAAAAAGCTTTTATGAGTGAGCTGCAAAACTTCAAAAGTGATTATCATGAACCTGCAAAATGGTACCTGGCCTTGTTATACCTTAAACAAGGTGAAAAAGATAAAGCAGAAAAATTACTGAAAGAATTCAATGAAGGGTATTATTACCAAAAAGCTGCTGAGGTTCTTGAAGAACTTGACTAAATATACTTTTCTACATCGCTAAAGCTAATCGCCTGGCCTTCGCTAATAATTTTAAGCCAGGAGGCTACATAATCCAGCAGATCACTTTCACCTCTGGAACGAATGTACTCCGTCATAAGCTTAACATGCATAATGATCCACATATTAGACATCATCTGCTTGGATATGTCATAGCGGTTTTCTCCCTCCAGATTAATATTCAGACAAAACCCTATACGTGCAAGTTCCTTATACACCTCCTGAAGGGTGGCGCACTCTATTTCATTTGAGCTGTAAGTGATACTCTTCATGAAATTAATGAAAGCCTCAGCGGTTAACTTCTCACCTTGCCCGGATAAAAAGGATTCGATCTTGTCGCAGGCTTCACCACATTCTATTCTTTCATCGTCCGTTTTCAACACAACTGGATATTCCATATGTCATTAATTATGAGGCAATAATAATTTTTATTAGGCACATTTAATAGTGATGCCATTGCTTTGAAGCCATAGCATCACCTGAACCTTTGTAACTTTGCCCTATGACAGAAACAATAGCCAAAAGAGACATCCGCCAATTTAGCTTAGAACAACTCATAGAATATTTTATTGCTATCGGTGATAAAGGCTTTAGAGCCAAACAGGTGTACGAGTGGCTGTGGAAAAAGTCGGCCAAAGATTTTGACCAAATGACCAACATTTCTCTTAAAACACGTGAGAAATTGAAGGCAGAATTTGTAATCAATCATATCGCCGTTGATGAAATGCAACGGAGTGAGGACGGCACCATTAAAAATGCCGTGAAGCTGTTTGATGGCACCACTGTAGAGTCTGTGCTTATACCTACGGATAAGCGAATCACCGCCTGCATATCTTCTCAGGTAGGTTGTAGCCTGAATTGTCATTTTTGTGCCACGGCAAGGCTCAAGAGAATGCGCAACCTAAATCCTGACGAAATCTACGATCAGGTTGTGGCCATTAAAGAGCAGAGCGAAAACTTTTTCAACAGGCCGCTGACAAATATTGTATTCATGGGTATGGGCGAACCCCTGCTAAATTACAATAATGTAATAGACTCCATTGATAAAATTACCAATCCCAAAGGACTTGGTATATCACCAAAACGCATCACCTTATCCACTGTGGGCATCCCTAAATTGATAAAGAAAATGGCCGATGACAGCGTCAAGTTTAACTTGGCTATCTCGCTTCATAGCGCTGTCAATGATACCCGCTCTAAAGTAATGCCTATTAATCTAAAAAGCCCGTTAGAAGATTTGGCCGATTCACTAAAATACTGGTATCATAAAACCAGGAAAAAGGTGACCTATGAATATGTGATATGGCAGGACATCAACGATAAGGAGGAAGATGCCAAAGCACTGGTTGAATTCTGCAAGATTATACCCGCGAAAGTGAACATTATAGAATATAATCCAATAGATGAAGGTGAATACCAACAAGCTTCCGATGAGGCATTAGGCATGTACGTAAGGCTCCTGGAAGAAAATGATATTGTTGTAAATGTAAGACGCAGCCGGGGTAAAGACATTGATGCCGCATGCGGGCAGCTGGCTAACAAAAATTGAGAAATTATTTCATATTAAACATTTTGTCCCATAATGGGATTATTAAATAGATAAGACCTTCCTTTTAAGCCTCCTAAGCAACATTTAGCTACTGGCACTACTTTGGTAAACTGACTTTCCAACCAAAACGAAAGTCATGGACAAAAGCCAATCACATATCAAAAACCTGATCGTACTGGCCTGCGCTGACGGAAAAATACTGGATTCAGAGCTTGACATCATCACTAGGAAGACTCAGGAGTCGGGTATATCACTGGATGAACTTGAATCGTGGTTAAATAATGCCTACGAGATAGTCCTGGATATACCTCAAAATGAAGCTGAACGCGAACAGCACCTTCTTGATATGATAAATGTCGGTCTCTCGGATGGTAAATTCTGTCAAAGTGAATATGACCTCTGTAAAATGATGATCGAAAAATTACCCTACTCACATTTAAAAGAGTCTATGCTTTTTGCCATGCGAAAAGCTAAGCTAAAACAGCTGGTGAATAAGACAAAGCAAACTGGCCTAAGCCGATATGAACAAGAAGTGCTTAACAAAGCAGCTAAAGATGCAGGCATAAGCGTTGATGAACTAGCTAACTTGCTTTCAGAAGACAGCAAGCGAGAGGTTGAAAAGAAAGAAGCCTCCTTTTTTGACGATCCGTTGAGTGATATTCCTGTTGTACATAGTAAAACGGAAAGTAACTGGAAATGGAAATAAACTACTTTTTACTTGCGTTGAAAAGCTTCTGTTTTTCTTCTTTAGAAAGGCTTTCGTATCCTCTCTCGGAAATCTTGTCAAGAATGGTATCAATTTCATCTTGTGATGCCGTACCCGTTGAATTTCCACCGGTGCGGGGTGTTGATGCCCGTCTGGAAGTTTGCCTGGTTTTATCACGCTTATAGCTCACTTTAATGTTTGGCGATTTTACAAAAAAGCTTTTGACGAAGTTCATTAAACTAATTATCCATTTCCCCCAGTCGCTTCCTTTCTGAAGATTAGTAATGTGTAAGTAGCCGATTAAGGCTCCTCCCAGATGAGCTACGTTACCTCCGGCATTTCCACCTACCGAACCTAAAAACGATAACACAATATAGAAAGCCGCAATATATTTTATTCTTACCGGGCCTATGAAAAGCAGGTGAAAAGTGTAGTTGGGTAACAATGTGGCTGCTGCCACCACAACCGCATAAACAGCGGCAGATGCTCCTACCATTCCGGAGAAGCCCGTACGCTCCATATAAAATGGAATCAGGTTGTAAACTAATAAATACGCTATACTCCCGGCAAGCGCCCCTAAAACATACAATATAATAACCCTATCGCTTCCCAGGTATTCAATGATCAATTTAGCAAACCAGTAAAACACCAGCATATTGAACAGTATATGAAATATACTTCCCAAATCATGTGCAAAGGCATAGGTGATGATAGTCCATGGCCTGGTCAGAAACTCTGAAAAAACCGGCGGTATGCTAAACTGACTGTATACAATGTCAAAAATGCCTTCAAACCCAAAGAGCATGGAAAACACATTTAATAAGCCTAGAAACAGAAATACGACTACATTAATTATGATTAACTGTGTATGGGCGCTATTTGGCCTATTGAATGCGTTCTTAAAATCGTCTTTTATACTACCGTACATAATCAATTAATAAAACTGATTCCTATCCTTCTTCCAAATCTGAATCATTATAAAAGCAAATACCATCCCTCCTAAGTGCGCAAAATGAGCTGTGTTATCCTCAGCTCCGGCATTTAGTCCTGAATACAGCGCTATCCCGCCCAAAATCAATACCAGGTATTTTGCCTTTATAGGAATGGGCGGTATTAGTAACATCAATTCCGTATTTGGAAATAACAGTCCAAAGGCCATAAGGATTCCATATATTGCTCCCGAAGCCCCTAGCATTGAACCATAGTTCCACTTTATATCTAACAGTTGACCAGCGTAATCTATGCTTAGGCTGCGTAATGTTTGGTTATCCGGCTCTTCTGCATATCTATCAATAAAATTATATATCTCGGGTTTTATTCCATCATCATTGTTGGCAATTAATCTATTGAATGCTTCAGGATTCGGATCAGACAGATAGACCTCCACCTGGTTTCTTAGTTTTGATACCTGCACATATTCAATGCCATTGTATAAAAAACCAGCCCCGATCCCTGTGACCATATAAAAAATCAGAAACTTTTTTGGCCCCCAAAATTGCTCTAACAGTGGCCCCAAAAAAATGAGCCCAAACATGTTAAAAAGAATATGAGTAAATCCACCATGAGCAAACATGTAGGTTACAAATTGATAAGGTGCAAAGTTCTCCGAACCAAATTTCCATAGTGAAAGTATGCCGGTAACATTTATACCTTCTAGGAGACTTTGCAAAAGATAAACTACAATATTTATGATCAGCAGGTTTTTAACTACTGGAGTAAGTCTTAACATAATTTAGTTGAAATAATTTTCAATGGTGTTTAAATCTATAATCTGAAAGGTCTTTCGACCATCCGGAGTGTAGTTAGGGTTTTCACAACCAAATAACTGATCGATTAACATACGCATTTCTTCATCCATCAGTTGCTCTGATTTCGCCAAACTTGTTCTTTTGGCCAGCGATCTTGCCAGGTTTTCGCGCACCGGTATCGAAAGTTCTGATTTGTTCTTTTTGAACTGCTCCAGTAATCCTTCAAACACTCGCTGTTCGCTCATCTGTGCCAAATCCACTGGCATCCCTTTCACCAAAAAATCGCATTTGCCAAACGGCTCTATCATAAATCCCAGTGCCTTAATTTCCTTCTCCATATCCATAACGAGTGAGGCATCTTGTTGGTTTAATGTAATGGTCTGAGGAAACAATGATTGCTGTGAAGCACCACTATGAGCATCTAAATTTGAGAGATAGCGTTCAAAAAGTATGCGCTCATGAGCTGCTCTTTGATCCACCATCATCATACCGGATTTCACCTGTGAAATGATATAGTGGTTGTGTAATTGAAAAACAGATTGAGCTTCCTTAGGAAACACAGTTTCTGTCTCTTCATTTAGCTTACTGTCAAAAGTAAGTGTCAGGTCATTCTTATGCTCACCTTTCAGGCTCTCCAAATTAAGTTTCCCTTCATTTTCATCAAAAAGCTTTTCCCAGTGTTCGGTATTTGACTTTTGTAGGGAAGTACCTCTGAACTGACTGTAGTTCTTATCCTTAATGGTTTCACGAGTAGCGCTGATTTTTTGGGTGATGTTGATGTCCGCATCGAAGTCGAGGGCGGGTGTAAAGTTATGACTTGCCAGCGCCTGTCTTGCAGCAGCTCTTACCACGGAATATAAGGTTCGTTCGTCGTCAAACTTAATCTCCGTTTTTGTAGGATGAACATTTACATCTACGTGCTTTGGGTCAATGTCGATGAAAAGCACATAGAAAGGAAAGTTTCCATCGGGTATTAAGCCTTGATAGGCATTAATCACCGCATGGTTAAGATAGTTATTCTTGATAAACCTGTTGTTTACAAAAAAGAACTGCTCCCCCCTGGTTTTCTTGGCAAATTCAGGCTTGCCGATATACCCGTGAATTTTTATCAGCTCCGTTTCCTCTTTGCAACTTGCCAACTGCTCCTTGTAGTTTTTTGAAAACAAGCCTACAATACGTTGGCTGAGCTTACCAGCCGACAAATTGTATGTTTCCAGGTCATTTTGATACAGGCTGAAGCTTATCTGCGGGTTGGCCAGTGCTACTCGCTGAAATTCTTCAAGGACATGCTTCATCTCTACCCCATTTGATTTCAGGAAGTTTCGCCGTGCCGGAACATTATAAAAGAGATTTTTTACGCTGAAGCTGGTACCTACTTCACACACTTCCGGTTCCTGAAGTTTAATCTCCGACCCTTCTACTAAAATTTTTGTACCTATTTCTGACTGCTGTGTTCTGGTTTTCAGCTCCAATTGAGAAACGGCAGCAATGGAGGCGACGGCCTCGCCCCTGAACCCCATGGTGCGAATCTTAAAAAGATCTTCTGACCTTGAGATCTTGGAGGTGGCATGTCTCTCAAGGCTCATTCTGGCATCGGTCTCAGACATTCCCTTGCCATTATCTATAACCTGTATCAGCTCTTTCCCTGCATCCTTGACTACCACAGAGATCTTTGTAGCCTCTGCGTCAATAGCATTCTCCAGAAGCTCTTTAACAGCTGATGCTGGTCGCTGAACTACCTCACCCGCCGCTATCTGATTTGCCAGGGAGTCGGGAAGTAAGCGAATGATATCGGGCATAAATACAAATAGGGGTTAAAGAATGCGCTTAAATTTCAGATATACCAATAAAGTGGCTATCAATGCGAAGATATATAACGCTAGATTACCTATATACAAATAACCAAAAATAACTGAGATCAAAAGCACCATAATTACCAGTTGCATAATAGTGGCCGAACCCGTGCCGGCTGATTTTTTCATTTTGAATGACCCGGCTATTCTGGAAGAATAGGTAGGGCGATCAATTTCATTATTGCCACTATTCAGCTCTCTTTTAATTGCTTCCGTCCGTTTGTCCATCTCTTCCTTTACAGGATCGTAGTAACGGGGCTCAACATGAAACCTTTGATATTTTGGGGTACGAAATAGGGATGGTAACTTCATTAGAACTGTTTTACAGGAGATAACTCAATATACCTCCAAACGACACTTGTTTATGCCTATTTTATTTAACTTCGTTGACACAAATTTAATGATATTCGCATTCTATTAATAATCGGGTTAACGGCTGCATGGTAAGACTATTTTTTAGCGCCTTTCTTACGATTGTACTTCCATATACACCTGTAACTGCTCAATACAAGACAATCGATCAACAAGCCCTGCATTGGGCTGACAGCGTTTTGAAAACCATGAAAACTGATGAAAAAATTGGTCAGTTATTTATGGTAGCGACGTATTCTAGTGGCAATGAGCAACACCATCACGCTATAGAACAGTTCATTGCAACTTATCATATAGGCGGGCTTATTTTTATGCAAGGCAGCCCAGTGAGACAAGCGCACTTAACCAACAGATTCCAATCACAATCAGACCTGCCTTTATTCATAGGAATGGATATGGAATGGGGCCTGGGCATGCGGTTGGATAGCACTATTCATTTTCCTAAACAGATGACTCTTGGCGCCATTCAGGATAATAGCCTTATCTATAACATGGGCAAAGAGATCGGGAGTCAAATGAGGCGATTAGGTGTTAACGTAGCTTTTGCTCCAGTGGTTGATATTAATAGCAATCCTTTAAACCCGGTCATAGGAATTCGTTCTTTTGGTGAAAATCAAGAGCTGGTTTCAGAAAAAGCTAAAGCCTATATGAATGGGCTTCAAGACGCCGGGGTTATTGCGGTAGCTAAACATTTCCCAGGTCATGGAGATACACAAGTAGACTCACACGAGTCGCTGCCCACCATTATGGCCTCAAAAACGATGCTGCTGGAGAGGGAGATAAAACCTTATACAAGCCTTATTCAAAATGGACTCAAAGGAATCATGACAGGCCATCTACACGTACCTGCTTTGGAAGAGGGTACTAAGGTGCCCGCTACACTATCAGAAAACATAGTTGAAAGCTTCTTAAAGCAGGACATTGGCTTCCGGGGTTTGGTATTCACTGATGCGCTAAATATGAAGGCAATTTCAAGCCAGTTTGATAATGGTGAAGCCGAGTTGCAGGCTTTCAGCGCTGGAAATGACATATTATTGTTCTCCACACAGATCCCCGTGGCAATCAAAAAAATAAAGAAAGTGATCAGACGTAATTCAGAATTAAAAGACAGGCTCAACAGATCCGTTCGAAAAATTTTGGCTTTTAAGTATGAGACTCTTCACAGAAATAGGCCGGTAATAAATACGGATAATTTGACCCATTATTTGAACAATAATGAAGCTAAGGCACTACGGCATAAGCTGTATCAGCAGGCGGCCACCATAGTAAAAAATAAGGATGGCAAGCTGCCAATCAAAAAATTAGACAATCGTCACTTCGCAAGCCTGACTTTTGATATAGCAACTGATTTTAATAAAGCCCTTGAATATTACACCTCCCTGGCTACATACGATTATAGGCATGATCAGGAAAATGTATTATTCGAAAAACTGATAAATTATGAAACTGTAGTAGTTGGGGTATTTGACAGGCTGTCAGCAGAACAAAAAGCTTTCTTAGGCAGACTTTCAAAAAGCACTCATATCATCATTTGCCATGCTGGAAGCAGCTACAGTCTTGTGGATCTAAGCATGTTTAACTCCATAGTTCATATTGAAGAGAATAATAAAACAACCCAGTATATACTTGCTGAAGTCGTATTTGGCGCCAGAGATACAACGGGAAAAATACCTGTATCAGTAGATGAAAAAATACCTTATGGAACCGGCATCAATGTAGAAGAATCCCAAAGACTGTCCTGGGGAATTGCTGAAAGCGTGGGTATGAGCAGCCGCGTACTCAATAAAATAGATGGCATACTTAAGGAAGCCGTACAAGACTGCGCTACCCCAGGTGGGCAGGTTCTTGTAGCCAGAGAGGGCCAAATTGTATATGAGAACAATTTCGGCTATTATACCTACGACAGTGTTAACGCCGTATCTTCGGAAACCATCTACGATGTGGCCTCCATAACTAAGGTAGCGGCCACACTTCAGGCTTTCATGTTTTTACATGAGCGTGGTGAAATCGACCTTGAAAAAAAACTTTCTAATTATCTGCCGGAATTAAAAGGCACAAATAAGGAACACATGCTTCTGTTAGACATTCTGACGCATCAAGCAGGTTTATGGCCCTATTTGCCCTTTTGGAAGCAAACCGTACAGGATTCTACACGTATCGAAGGATATTATAGTACTGACTTTGAAAATGAATTTCAATACCATGTTGCGCCTGGCTTATACGCAACAAATGCCATAAAAGACAGCGTTTGGAGTTGGGTGAAGAATTCAAAAATAATCACTAAGGCAGATAAAAGACCTTATGCCTATCGCTATAGTGATATGGGCTACTACTTGCTACAACGTCTGATTGAAAAAAGCTTAAATCAGGACATGGAACAATTTTTACAGCAAAATTTTTATGGCCCCCTGGGCATGTCATCTACAGGCTACTTACCCCTATGCAACTTCCCGCTTTCGCGCATGGCGCCTACGGAAAAGGATAACTATTTTAGAAATACGCTTGTTTATGGTATGGTACACGATCAAGGGGCTGCGCTCCTGGGAGGTGTTGCCGGTCATGCTGGTCTTTTTAGTAACGCCAGAGACCTGGCTAAGCTAATGCAAATGCACTTACAAGGCGGAACATACGGTGGACATAGGTTTTTACAACCAGGCACGATTGGTCTTTTTTCCAAACAACAATATGAATCTAACAGAAGAGGTATAGGATGGGATAAGCCTGCCACGGCGCAATGGTATGGGCCTTCAAGTAGGTTTGCATCTGCGAAAACCTTCGGACACACAGGATTTACAGGTACTGCGGCCTGGGCCGACCCTGAATTCGATCTGGTTTATATTTTTCTTTCCAATCGCATTCATCCTGATGCTTCCAACAGAAAACTCATTCAAAATAATATTCGTACAAGAATCCAGGAAGTGATCTATGAATCCATATGGGAATACGAACAGTACGATTGTGATGAATAAACATTTAACATAATGAAAATTGGCATAGTTTGTTACCCAACTTTTGGTGGTAGTGGTGTTGTGGCCACGGAATTAGGAAAGGCCTTGGCTAAATCAGGCCACCAAATTCATTTTATTACCTACTCCCAACCTACACGACTGGATTTTTTTAACGAAAACCTCTTTTATCATGAAGTAGACATTCGAACGTATCCACTCTTTGAGTACCCGCCCTACGAACTGGCATTAGCGAGTAAGATGGTGGATGTGGCAAAGTATGAAAAGCTGGAGCTACTGCATGTACACTATGCCATTCCCCATGCATCTGCGGCTTATATGGCCAAACAAATACTAATGACCGAAGGAATAGAAATACCGGTAGTCACTACCTTACATGGTACGGATATAACGCTGGTAGGAAAAGATGCTTCTTATGAACCTGTAGTTACTTTTAGCATCAATGCTTCTGATGGTATAACGGCTGTTTCAGAAGACTTAAAAAAAGATACTTACGAGCATTTTAACATCTTAAAAGAGATCCGGGTAATTCCTAACTTCATTGATCTGAGCCGTTTCAAAAAGCAGAAGAAAGAGCACTTTAAAACCGCTATTTGCCCGGATGGTGAAAAGCTCTTAGTCCACACCTCAAATTTTAGAAAGGTAAAGCGAGTTGGTGATGTAGTAAAAACTTTTTACAATTTAAGGAAAGAAATCCCCGCTAAGTTATTGTTAGTTGGAGATGGTCCTGAACGCAACCATATTGAGGCGCTATGTCGGGAATTAGGCGTCTGCGAAGATGTTCGCTTTCTGGGTAAATTAGAGGCGGTAGAAGAGGTACTCTCAGTAGCCGATCTATTTCTTATGCCATCAGAAAAAGAGAGCTTCGGCCTGGCGGCTCTTGAAGCTATGGCTTGTGAAGTGCCTGTGATTTCCTCCAGAGCCGGCGGGCTACCGGAACTTATAAAAGATGGAGAATGCGGCTATCTGTGTAAGGTTGGAGATATCAAAGAAATGACATTAAAAGCTCTTCACATTTTGAAAACGGAGAATCTTCCAAAGTTCAAAGCTGCTGCCCTGGCACGGGCTAAAGAATTTGAAGTGAGCGCTATAATGCCAATGTACGAGCAATATTATGAGGATATACTAGCTAAATCCAGCGAATTCCAAATTTCATAAAGAATATTTTTCTATTAAAATTGCTTATCTAAAAAGCTCTTGAACTAACTTTGGTGTCGGTTATATGTTGAAACAAGCATAGTTGAAGGATGCCAAGTAATAAAGGAACAAAAGTTTTATTTAAAAATAAGTGGATCGAGAAATTCTCGCGTACCCATATTTCTGTACCCATAACCATTTTCATAGTATACTCAGCAGGGCTGCTCTACTGGAGTGCGGCTAATACTACGCTTGCTCTGGGTACTACAATCGGCCTGTTTTTTACCGGATTACTGATTTTCACACTTACCGAGTATGCGATGCACAGGTATTTGTTTCACATGGCAACGTATACAGAACTAAGGAAAAAGATACAGTATGCATTCCATGGTGTTCATCATGATTATCCAAAAGATAAAGATAGGTTAGCTATGCCTCCACTTGTCAGCATTACCATAGCTACCATTCTACTTTTCTTGCTTAGATTGGTAATGCATGATTTTGTCTTCGCGTTTTTACCTGGGTTTTTAACAGGTTATGCGGGGTATCTTTTTGTACATTACATAGTACATGCCTTTCAACCGCCAAAAAACATTTTCAAAACACTATGGGTGCATCATGGCATTCACCATTATAAAAATCACGAAAAAGCCTTTGGAGTATCTTCACCACTTTGGGATTACATATTTCGTACCATGCCGTAGTTAATGGATGAAAGATAAGGCTGATTTATTGAAATGAAAAAAGGCGCACCAAACAGTGGTGAGCCTACATGTAGATTCAGAAAATCTTACTCTATTTAAATTCTGTCTTCGGTTTTATCTTTCTCTGTCTCCTCTACAGGAGCTTTTGAATACGTTGGACATGTATATTGTGCACATGACGACAATAAAAACACACCAAACAATAAAACCAAAATAGACTTCTTCATAACCAAGACGTTAACATTTATTACAAATAAACTGAATTTATCCGAAATTCTTGTGATAAATGTAAGTAAAAAAATTATTGCGTTTATCTTCATCTCTTAATTAATCACTCTATTCTGAAAGCGCCTAATTATTTCAGACCTTCCTGAACAGATTACAGGGAAAATAAGTTTTATTTAAGTATTCGCAAGGGACTACTCAAATGCTTGGACACAGATTTACAGATTACATTCCGCCACAGCACAAGGATAAAAGTGATTTCGATAAGCTGCTGGACATTTTTTTGCAGCTATTGGTTATTACTGCAGGAGATGTTTCAGAAGCGCTGAATTGGCTAAATAACGTAGATCGGCAATATAATCTTACGTCTGACGAATATGGCATGGGTGATTTCATTGAGGACTTAAAAGATAAAGGTTACATAACGGACGAAAATCCTGATGGTTCATTTGAAGTCACGGCAAAAAGTGAGCAAAAAATGCGCACCAGTGCGCTTGAAGAAATATTTGGTAAGCTGAAAAAATCAAGAAAAGGAGATCATAAAACTTTTTTCGGTGGATTAGGTGATGAGGCCAGTACAGATAAGAGAGACTATCAGTTTGGAGATACGTTGGAACAGATTTCCGTGACGGACTCATTGAGAAATGCTCAGATCAATCATGGGGTAGATAATTTCTTAATGACCGAGCAGGACCTGGAAATAGTAGAAAATGAGTATAAAACTCAGACCTCTACAGTACTCATGATCGATATCTCCCATAGCATGATCTTATATGGTGAAGATAGAATTACACCCGCCAAAAAAGTGGCTATGGCGCTCTCAGAGCTGATATTAAAAAAGTATCCTAAGGATACTTTAGATATAATTGTTTTCGGCAATGACGCCTGGCAGATAGAAATTAAGGACTTGCCTTACTTACAAGTGGGGCCTTATCACACAAATACGGTAGCCGGTTTAGAATTAGCTTTAGACTTGTTAAGAAGGCGAAAAAATCCTAATAAGCAGATTTTTATGATCACGGATGGTAAACCAACTTGCCTAAAACAAGGGATCAAGTATTACAAAAATAGTTTTGGCCTGGATAAAAAAATACTGACCAGAACTTTGAACCTTGCCAAACAGTGCAGAAAAATAGGCATTCCGGTTACTACATTTATGATTGCCTCAGACCCCTATCTTAAACAATTCGTGCAAGAGTTCACCAAGGTGAACAACGGAAATGCCTACTACAGTAACTTAAAAGGTCTTGGACACCTCATTTTTGAGGACTATAGACGTAATAGACGTAAAAAATTATAAAGGACAGATGGATCTAAAATCGATTTCAACCTTAGGGGAATTAAAAAAATCATCCTATGTAAGCCGTTCGGTAAAGGAGGAGCTAAGAGCAAACCTTATCGCTAATTTAAAGAGTAAGATCAACGTTTTCGAAGGCATCTGGGGTTACGAAGAAACGGTTATCCCGGATTTAGAACGCGCTATACTGTCTATGCATGACATCAATCTTTTAGGACTACGCGGTCAGGCAAAAACAAGGATCGCGCGCATGATGGTAGAGTTACTTGATGAGTACATTCCGGCAATTGCAGGTTCTGAATTGCATGATGATCCCATGAATCCCATCACCAGAACAGGTAAAGATATAATTGCCGCCAAGGGGGAAGATACGCCAATAGTCTGGATACATAGAGAGGAGCGATATACCGAAAAGTTAGCCACTCCCGATGTAAGTATTGCAGATTTGATCGGTGATGTAGACCCCATAAAGGCCGCCACCTTGAAATTACCCTACTCAGACGAGCGAGTTATTCACTTTGGACTTATTCCGCGATCACACCGAGGCATATTTGTAATAAATGAGTTGCCGGATTTACAAGCTAGAATACAGGTGGCTCTATTTAACATTTTACAAGAAAGAGACATTCAAATTCGTGGGTTTAAAATAAGAATGCCATTGGACATTCAGTTCGTGTTCACAGCTAATCCCGAGGATTACACAAATCGTGGAAGCATAGTTACTCCATTAAAAGACCGCATCGACAGCCAAATCATAACTCATTATCCAAAAGACATCCCAACATCAAGGAAGATTACTGATCAGGAAGCCAGGATCAAGGATGAGCAACTGCAGATAGGGGTAAATGAACTGGCAAAAGATATGATTGAGCAGATTGCCTTTGAGGCGCGAGACAGTGAATACGTAGATGCTAAAAGTGGTGTATCGGCCCGTCTTACAATATCTGCCTTTGAAAACCTGATGAGTGGAGCTGAACGCAGGAGCCTTATAAACAATGAAAATACCGCAGTAAGAGTATCTGACCTTTATGGAGTAGTGCCATCGATTACCGGCAAAGTAGAGCTGGTATATGAGGGTGAGCAGGAAGGCCCCGGCATAGTTGCCTTCAACCTGGTAGGGAAAGCCATTCGCTCCCAGTTTCTGCACTATTTTCCGGATCCGGAGAAAATTCGAAAACAGAAAAGCCCGAACCCTTATAAAACAATCACTGACTGGTTTGGAGAAGAGAATTCAGTAGATATTCTTAATCATTTCTCAAATTCAGAATACGAAAAGGCGCTGTTTAGTGTTCCCGGATTGGCCAACCTGGTTAACCAACATCATCCAAAAGTTGCTAATAGTCAAAAGCTCTTTCTGATGGAATTTGCGCTACACGGATTGGCAGAATTTAGTATGTTAAGTAAACATCAGTTGGTCAGTGGGTTGCAGTTCAAAGATTTACTGAGCAGTATGTTTTCGATGCCAGGTCCTGATGATGGGTTTGAGGATGAAGAACAGATATAAAACTTATGGAGTTATCACATGCGCGAAAACTTAT
>JBCDHA010000007.1:0-22428 GCA_038750705.1 Bacteroidota bacterium | reverse complement strand
CCGGATGATAAGACCATGTACTTTGCCAGCAACAGAAAGGAAAACAGTATAGGTGGCATGGACATTTGGAAAACCCGCAGGCTTGATGATAGCTGGTTAAATTGGTCTGAACCTGTAAATGTGGGGCGACCCTTAAATACCAGGGCCTTTGATAGCTATATGTCTGTTGATACCCATGGAAATATCTTCACCACTCAATCGGGAAGAACTATTGATGGGGGTAATCTGGATATTTTTCAGCTCATTGAGCAACCCATTACTATAACCTTAAAAGGTTTCGTATCCGATAAAAAAAGCGGTGATGGTATAGGAGCCCAAATCATTATTTCCAAAGACAAGGTGGCTGTTGATACCATAAAGGTGGAAAACGGGGAGGGAACTTATAGCACCACAGGCATCAAGCCTGAATCTGACTACAGTTTTTTGGTTTCGAGCGAAGGGTATGCGAATACACCCGGCGAGCTTGAAGTAGGTAAGGTTATGAGCGATACGGTAATGCTAAAAGATTTCGTACTAATACCTCTGAAGAAGAATCCCCTGGTTTCAGGAACAGTATATGACGAAAAAACAAATGAGATTGTACCCGCTTTATTAGAGATTATAAAAATGGGCGGCGGGCGTGTTTATCGTAAGAAGTTAGAAACCGGTTATTATGAAGCGGAACTTACCGAAATAAATTGGTACATGATCACAGCCAGTGCTGAAGGATATATTAACGGACTGGACAGTGTTGAATATTACTCAGACGATCAGAGTTTACTTACCCGGGACATTTATCTTAAGCCCATTGAAGTGGGCACAACGGTACGACTTGAGAATATCTTTTTTGATTTCGATAAGACCACCTTAAAGTCAGAATCCTTCGTGGAGCTGGATAAAGTAGTTGAATTTCTAAATAGCAACCCTTCCGTAGAAGTAGAAATCGCCGGTCATACGGACAGTAAAGGAGGCGATGATTACAATATGAACCTTTCACAGGGCAGGGCGGAGGCTGTTGTCAATTATCTTATCGAAAATGGTATTGAAGGGTTTAGGCTGGTAGCTAAAGGATATGGTGAAACCGTGCCGCTGCAATCAAATGATACTGACAAAGGCAGAGCTTTTAACAGGCGTGTGGAGTTTACGGTATTGAAGAAATAGCCTTCAGAAGGACATAAATACATACAGTTGAATAGCAAGTCCAAAGCATACGGCTATGGCAAATGTAAGCTTGTTATGACTTTTCTTTTCAGTGTAATGGTATCCGATAAGAAATAAAACGATGGCTGGAATCAGGTATATGAAAACTCTATAAATGCTGTAGGCAGGCTTCAAGTCTATAACTTGATCAGGTAGCTCAAAGCGCGCGTAGATCGGGGTATCTAAAATAGGTGTGTAAGCAAGTTTAGCGCTCTTTAGCCCAATGATTGGCGCACTTTCATCAATTTTTGCGCGTAATATAAAGTCAGAAAAAACAACCTCATTATATCTATATACAGACCGGCCGTAACGATCCGTTTCAATAACCTTATATACGCCTTTGACTTCCTGAAGGGTATAGCTTCTTGGAAGAAGATAGTCCGTTGCCAGCAAAAGGTTAAAACCAAGTATCCCCAAAGCCATGTAATTGAAATAGCGATAGATTTGAAAAAGAATTCGCTTTTGTTCTTCCTCGGCTTCTTTAGCTTTCTGAAAAGCATAAGCTCGGGCGCGCTCTTTCCATTCCTCGTAAGGGTTAGTTGTTGAATGAGTCTGATAGGTTTTTGGTGTGCTTTCTATTGGAGACGTACCTACTTCCATCAAAAATTTATAAGCCTCATGAACTTTAATAAATTTCTGTTTGGCATCTGCGGATTTGTTTTTGTCAGGATGGTACTTCTTTGCGAGTTTTCTAAAAGTACGCTTAACTTCTTCCTCGCTTGCACCTCTGTTGAGGCCCAGAACTTGCAGGTATTCATCTACCATTTGTTCGTATTACCGTTGATTCCATCGCTCATCTTCAAGCTTGAGCAAAGCGCTATGAGCTTGATCGTAACCGTAAATATCATCTCTGAATTGTAATTCGCCGTTGGTATCTACCCATGCCGTTAGATATACTACATTGACACCTACTTTTTTAGTTAACGAAACACTCTCTGGCTTAGATGCTTTCATATGTTCCCTAATAGTGTTTATGTCCCAGTGTTTGTCATCCAGTAGGTATCTTGCCAGCAGTTCAGGGTTCTCCACACTTATGGACGAGAAGTTGAACGGACGGAATGCGAAGTCAAAAAGAGCAGGGTTGGCAGCGTCACAAATGTAAAGGCCTTCTTTGTTCGGCATGGCAAACTTTATCTTACCGCTCGTGACGTCACTTGAACTGGGAACATGCAGCGCCTTGAATTTAGTGTTGATCATATCAACATTGTTCCACTGTACGGAATTTGCATCGATCGGACTTTCACCTTTCACATCTTTTCTGGCGTACAATTTAAAACCCAATTGCTCTAAATAATTAGGATCCTTTTTGGCCTTGGGTAAAACTTGTCTGTTAAAACTGATATCCGGTACAAACCAGCTCGGACTAAAAGTGATATATTCAATTTGATCGCTAAGAATAGGTGTTTTACTTGTTCTTTTGCCGACAATGGTCTTAAATGATTTAATTCCCTTTGATTTTTTATACAGGGTAAGTTTAAAATCAGGAATATTTACAACAATTGACTTTTCACTTTCTGGTTCTGCAATCCACTTTAACCGTTCAAGGTTAATTCTAATTTGATCAATGCGATGTTCAATCGGCACATTAAGTTCATCAATGGTCTCTTTATTAAGAATGCCATCATCTTTTAAGCCATGTCTCCTTTGAAAATTACTCAGACTTTTTTGCAAATCATCGTCATACATCAGGCTTCTTGAAGTAGTTCGTAGCCCTTTACTATTGTAATCACCAGAATAGAATAACCTATCTCGCAGTAGGTATATTGCTTCATGTGCTTCCCCCGGATTGACATACAGCGTATCAGGCAGGGTGTTCCATCCCCCTTCATTTCTTAACGCTAAATAGCTCTGTAGCTTCTTTTGAAGTGCCTTGTACTCATCACTTTTCGGGGTAACCATTTTTATTGCCTCCTTAAAAGTTTTTCCTTTCATATAAGGTGCAAGTTCAATGTACCTCTTGCTGAGCTGCCAATTTTCTCCTAAAAGAATCGGGTCTATCTGACCATAGTGTAAATCATGGGCATACGCCATGTATGCTGAACTCAATTTTATGTCTAATTGGATGAGCCTGAGAATATCAATTTCCTGGTTGTATAAATAGGTATTATCAAACTGAGCAAAGAGTGAATCTGATAGATAATGATCCGGGTTCAGCCCGTGTTCCCTGCATTCCGCTATTTCATTCAGTAAATCTTTGGCGTCACTGTTTGGAGCGGTTAGTGTTGTCCAAATTAAACTGTAATCATTGTACCGGTAGAGGTCTTTTACCTCGTGCAGGAGGTTTTTTTCATGCGATGGGCTTATTTGATCGAGTTGCTTTACTGTATCAACGCAGGTAAGTAAATACTGCTGAATAACCTCTAAAGGCAAGTCTTTAGCGTAACCAAGAAAAGCGCCGTTCTCAGGCTGTATCTCCCTATTGGGTTTGTTTATAACGGTTTGCTGTGCGCATCCAGCGACTATAAAAATCGCAAGGCAGAGGAAGCGATTGACTGATTTCATCTGAATCCAGAATCAAATTAAACTACAAAGGTAATTATTTTTAAGGTTTGACTTCTCTGGTTTGGGTTACATTACAGCAATATTTTGTAATTGACTTCAGGGATTTTTTTTATTCGATCCAAAAGCTCATTGTTGGGATTGATTTTATACTTTCTTGACATTAATTCAACAGTAATGTCCTCAGTGGGGTCAACTAAATTCATTTGAAAAGAGCATTCTCCTTTGAATTCTTGACACAAGCTCTCCATTTCCTCTATGATAGACTCGGTTACATCCTGCATTGCCATATTTACTACAACGCCTTTCGTTTTTTTATCACGTAAATCATTGAGTAAGTCAATGTTCCGTATTTTGAATTCAAGACGATTATCGCCCCATTTTTGCTCTACCACTATGCCCTGAATAAATAGAAACCAACCCTGCATGAGGTATTCCTTAAATTTGATATAGTCATCACCGAAAAGGAAAAAAGTAAAATTACCGTTGTAATCTTCCAGAGTTAAGGTACCAAATGGCTTCCCACCCTTGGTAGTGCGGTGAGCAAAAGACGATACGATTCCTGCCAGTCTGATTTCTTTTCCCTGAAGACTGATCAAGTCGTTCATTGCACTTAATTCAGTATTGCAGAAACTATCAATTTCGAACTGAAACTTATCCAATGGATGACCGGATATATATAAACCAACTACTTCCTTTTCAATATTTAGTTTTTCGATGTCACCGAAAGGTTCAATCGGCGTTATTGACGGTTTAGGGGTGTCCATTCCGCTGCTGCCGCCAAATAGCGATGCTTGAGCGCTTTCTGCTTCCATTTGCATCTTATTGGCGTATTTGATCACCTTTTCTATCAATGTTTGATCACTTTCAGGGGCATGTAAATACTGTCTTCTATGATGATCTTCAAAACAATCGAATGCACCCGACATAGCGAGACACTCAAAGGTTTTCTTATTCACTTGACGTAGATTCACCCTTTCGGCAAAATCAAAGATGTCCTTAAATGGCCCATTTGCCTTGCGCTCTTCAATGATAGCCTCCACTGCAGCCTCGCCAGAGCCCTTTATTGCCCCAAGCCCGAATCGTATTTCTCCCTCTTTGTTAACCGCAAAGTCTTTGTAAGACTCGTTAATATGTGGTCCAAGTACTTTGATGCCCAGATTTCGGCATTCTTCCATAAAAAAGGTCACCTTATCTATCTGACTCTGGTTGTGGGTAAGCACAGCTGCCATGTACTCTGCAGGGTAATGTGCTTTTAAATAGGCCGTCTGGTAAGCTACTAATGAGTAACAGGTGGAGTGGGATTTATTAAATGCATACGCGGCAAAGGCTTCCCAGTCTTTCCAGACTTTCTCTAAAACTTCAGCATCATGTCCTCTCTCTTTACCACCGTCAATAAATTTGGGCTTCAGCTTTTCCAGCAAAGCGAAGATCTTTTTACCCATGGCCTTTCTTAACACATCGGCATCACCCTTTGAAAAACCAGCTAATTTTTGAGAGAGAAGCATTACCTGCTCCTGGTAGACCGTAATACCGTACGTTTCAGCCAGGTTTTCTTCCATATCCGCGATGTCGTAGCTGATCTCTTCATCGCCATGCTTTCGTGCTATGAAGTTAGGTATGTACTCCATTGGCCCCGGACGGTAGAGTGCGTTCATGGCTATCAGGTCTTCAAATTTGTCCGGTTTCAGGCCCCGTAAATGCTTCTGCATTCCTGGCGACTCAAATTGGAAAGTCCCGTTAGTTAGCCCCTTTTGGTACAACTCATAGGTAAGTTGATCGTCCAAAGGGATTTCATCAATATCAATGACAATGCCATGGCGAGCTTTGATAATTTTCAAAGCTGATTTAATAATCGTTAATGTCTTGAGGCCGAGAAAGTCCATCTTGAGCATACCAGCATTTTCGACAACACTATTGTCAAATTGGGTTACCAGCATTTCACTGTCACGGGCCGTTGATACCGGAACAAACTTGGTGAGGTCATCAGGGGTAATAATCACTCCACAGGCATGAGTGCCTGTATTACGTACAGACCCTTCAAGAATCTTGGCTTGATTAAGCACTTTAGCTTTAAGGTCACTACCTTTTCTTATCTCTTCAAGGTCTTTTACCTCCTTAAAGGCCTTATCTAAAGTTGTACCGGGTCGTTCGGGTACAAGCTTTGCTAGGTCGTTTGCCTCCATCAATGGAAGCTCCATTACTCTTGCAGCATCCCTAATACTTGACTTCGCTGCCATTGTACCGTATGTAATGATCTGCGCAACCTGGTTTTTACCGTACTTATCAATCACATATTGGATTACCTTATCACGTCCCTCGTCGTCAAAATCGATATCAATATCCGGCAGCGAAACCCTATCCGGGTTAAGAAACCGCTCAAATAGCAGGTCATATGCAATAGGGTCAACGTTTGTGATCCCAATGCAATAGGCAACTGCACTACCCGCCGCGGAACCTCTTCCCGGACCTACGGAAACACCCATTTCCCGTGCTTTCCTCGTAAAATCCTGTACAATGAGAAAATAACCCGGATAACCTGTATTGGCTATAGTCTCAAGTTCAAAATTGATTCGCTCCGTAATTTCATCACTCAGCACATCGTACCGCTCTTTAGCTCCCTCAAAAGTGAGGTGCTTTAGGTAGGCATTTTCTCCTCGCTTACCTCCGTCTTTATCATCTTCTGTATCTTTAAATTCATCGGGAATATTAAATGCCGGAAGTAATACATCACGGTCAAGTTTGTATTCCTCAATTTTTTCAATCAATTCATGGAGGTTTTTTATAGCCTCTGGAATGTCGCTAAAGAGCATTTTCATCTCCTCTTGCGATTTAAAGTAATATTCGTTGTTCCTAAAACCAAACCTAAAGCCTCGCCCCCGGCCGATGGGTGTGGATTTCATTTCACCTTCCTTGACGCATAGCAGCACGTCATGTGCTTCTGAATCTTCCTGGTTTAGGTAATAGACGTCATTGGCAGCTATCACTTGTACGTTGTACTTTTTGGCAAAACCAAGGAGAACATCGTTAACACGATTCTCTTCTTCCAGATTATGTCGAATTAATTCAACATAAAAATCATCTTTGAATACCTCCAGATACCACTGAAAAGCCTCTTCAGCCTGATGTTCCCCGACATTTAGAATTAAAAAAGGTATTTCTGAATAAAGTCCTCCAGTAAGTGCAATAACACCTTCGGAATATTGATTAATCAGCTCTTTATCTATCCTTGGATAGATGCCGTAAAGGCCCTCCACGTATCCGATAGAACTGAGTTTAGCCAGATTATGATAGCCCGTTTTATTCTTTGCCAACAGCAACTGGTTAAACCTCTTATCCGGATTGTCTTTTGTGAATTTTAGCTTTAACCTTTCTTCTGCCACATAAAACTCGCATCCTACAATTGGTTTGATCTCGTTGTTTAATGCCTCACGAACAAATTTGAAAGCGCCAAACATATTACCAAGGTCGGTGAGCGCTACTGCCGGCATACTATACTCTTTGGCTTTTGCAATAAGTCCTTTTATGTTTGGTACGGCCTGCAGTACTGAATATTGAGAATGTACATGAAGATGTACAAAAGGTTCTTCTATCGTCTGGGCAGCCATGCGGTCCCCGCCAAGATCAGTGGAAGCAGACTTATCTTGCTTGGCAAAATTGGCGTCGTCCAGCTCAGGAGCTTCATAGATTATTTCCTCGAGGGGTGTCCCATCAATAGGTTTTACTACCTTTTCATGGATCAGTCCGAAAAAAGCCTTCGAGGTCGCATCTACATCGTAGGCGGCATCATGTGCATCATTGAAGGGTTCGCCAAAGAGCTTTTCATAGAGTTCGATTAGCTTTGGCGATTTAAGTTTTCCTCCAATCCCACCGGCCAGCTGGCAGTACTCTTTCGAGACTTCTGCCGTATCTATTTTCTGAAACTCCTGAAGTTCGTTACCTTTTTCCGTGTCATCAACGCGTACGAATTCTGCACCAACAATCCTGTTATCAAAGTCTATATTATGCCCAATTATGGTTTGCGCCTTACCAAGATCTTTCGCAAATTTTGCGAGCACTTCTTTTAGCTCATGACCCTCAGCCAAAGCGCGCTTCGTGGAGATGCCATGAACTTTCTCAGAGTTAAATGGAATAGTAAAACCTTCAGGCTTTACAATAAAATTCCCGTTAGAAATGAGCCCCCCTTTGTTATCATGCAGCTGCCAGGCGATCTGAACAAGGCGCGGCCAGTTATCTAGGTCAGTGATTGGGGCGGTATAATTGTGCGGTAACCCTGTGGTTTCCGTATCAAAGATTAAGTACATAAGAAGACGTAGGTAGTGGTTATTGGGGTTCTCAATCCAAGTCTAAAGATCGTAAAACATATTCAAACGATCCACTTTGTTTTCAGTAACCATTAACCATGTTTATTAAATGTTGACCTTGCAAGTTTGGTAAGTTGTCTTTCTACATTAATTGTGGTTATTTTTATGTAAAACAGGATCGCAAGTGAAGAATAGCCAAAGCCTTCAACAACTAAAAAAAGAAATGGATTTCATTGTGAGATCATTAAACACAAGTGCCTACGATGAATCTGAAAGGATAGATAAAATTGTTTTGATGCCCAACCAATTTGCCTATGAAGTAGATATGAATACATTGGAGCTAATTAAATTTCGAGGTGATGTTAAAAGACTTTTTGGTTTAGACAGTCAGACTTTTAAAATGGATCAACTATTTAATTCTCAGCACTCGTCAACTTCCAAACAATTTTACCAAGATATTGCTGATGCCGTATCAGTGATCCTATCTCAGCCCAAAGATACCCCTGTTTCCAGAAATGCTCTTGGTCATTTAAATACTGTTAAGACGATCGGAGGTAAATACCATACCTACTACCGAACCGCATGGATCTCCGGATATGATGAGAATAAGAGCGTGACAAAAAATATGGGTGTATATACACTACTTTATGAGGGGGTTTCCCAAAACACTTGTGCGCACGTTGTCGGCCCGGAGGCTCATCTATATAGGGCGGAACACCTCACACCCTTTGCTGCTGTATTTTCAAGACGGGAATTGGAGATATTGAACTTGATAGCCGAAGGTTTCAGTTCAAAAAAAATAGCGGAAAGCCTTTTCATAAGTCCACTTACTGTGGACACCCATCGAAAGAATATGATAAAAAAACTCGATGTTCAGAATATCCCGCACTTGGTGGCACGTGCAAAAGATTTACGGCTGATCTAGGCAGAATTTCGAAAACGCTTTGATGGTTTTATTAAAAAAAGCAGAATTTTCTAAAGCAGGCACGTGTACAGAATTGGGTACATCGATGATTTTCCCATAGAAATAGTTGTTTATTTTTAATCGGGTCAGCGGTTCTTTTTTGACTAACCATTCATGTTTCCCATGTAAAATGCTTACCGGTATATGCAGATTTTCAATCAACTTTCGTTGGTCTGAAGTTCCATGAGCCGCCATTATATGTGCTGAGAACAGTGTTCTAAACAACGGATTTGTATTTAACATCATTTCGGCAATAAGTATTTTCGCCTTTGTATCCTGGTAAATACAAGCGTCTGCCCAGGCTTTTGCCTGCTCTTTTGATATATCAGGTTGAAATGGCAGGCTTATAATAGGATCATCCGTAAAATAAGGAGCCATGTCCAAAGGTAGCGGCATAGGTGGGCTACCGGAAATCATCATGCCGATCATGTCGGGGCATATTGCGGCTAACTCCATGGCTACATGACCTCCAAGAGAAACACCGTAAACGATAAGTTTATCAATCGATAGAACCTGTAAAAATTCCTTAATGGCCAGAGCTAAGCTTTGTAAGCTATATAGCTCCTGATCTTGTGGCGTTTCAGAACTGCCATGCCCTGGAAAATCAGGAGCAAGTAAATAAAGGCCTTTAATGCCTTCTGATACTTGTTTATTAAATAACTCGGAACTGGTAGAGTTACCATGTAATAACAGTAGCGCTGTATCTTGTGGGCTTCCAGCCGTTCGATAAGACATGCGATAACCAGATAGATCGATGAATTTCATTTTTGAAGATATTATATAAAACAGAAATTAATGTAGGGTAGGTGTCATTTTAAAATAATAAAGTACCGAGACCCAATAATCATCTGACGATTGATAAGACCAAGCATCGCTATATAGTGCACGACCAAAACTACAAACGGAAGTCATTCTGCCGTCAGTATGAGCATCCTCACAAGTCATCCTGACGTTAGGAAGGAACTCCCTCAGTTTTTAAGGACTGCTTAACAATGCTTAGTGAGATGCCTCCTGTTGTCGGAATGACCAGAAGAACACTATTCAGGCACACGAATTAAGTCATCCTGACGTAAGGAAGGATCTCCTCTAGATTCATAGAGAAGCTTAGCGAGATGCTTCCCTACGTCAGTATGACTGAATGATTAAAAAAGGCTGACAATACTAGTGTATAGGAACATGATCCTTAAGGAAATACCTAAATGTTGGTATTGACTTGTTGGTTTGAACCCACTATATTGCTAATTGGTATTGAAATACTATTATGTCTAGGGTTGGTTTGTTTTTTGCACTAGCGCTCTCGCTCTCGAAAGTCGTAGAAGCGCAAGTTTTTAATATTGAGCGCATTGAGCGGGACGGTGGCAATGTGATTTTGTACTATGACCTATTTGATTCTGTCAGCAACCGCTCATACACGATTAATATTTACTCTTCCTTAGACAACTTCATTAATCCACTAACCGAAGTATCTGGTGATTTGGGCTTAGAGATAAGGCCTGGCGGTAACCGAAAAATTGTGTGGAATGCCCAAAAAGAGCTGGGTGATGATTTTAACCAGGCCGTAAGCCTGGAAGTTCGGGGCCGGATCTACATACCTTTTGTGAGGCTCGATGGCTTTGGAGATTTTCAAAAATTTAAGCGGAATAAAGAGTATAAGATCACCTGGACGGGTGGCCGTGGCAACCAAATACTGAATTTCAATTTGTATAAAGGCGATAAGAAAGTTACGGCCTTTCCTAACGTGGCTAACGTTGGAGAGTACGATCTGAAATTTGAAAATATCAAGCCTGGAGGTAATTACTATTTTAAAATAGAAGACAGCCGTAATAAGGATGACGTAGTGGTAACGGAAACTTTTAAAATAAAACGCAAGACACCACTTTTATTAAAAATAGTGCCTATTATGGCCGGAGCTTGGTTCATTACTACACTTGGGGGAGATGATCTGGCTGAAGAACCGTCTATTCCTGATCCTATAGGGCCTGATAATTAATAAAAAAACTATGAAACAATTAATACTACTCTTAATCACACTATTCTTGTCGTCATTTTATACTGAAGCCAAAATCTGGCGTGTAAATAATCGACCTGGGATTCAGGCTGATTTTACTGAGGTGGATCCGGCCATAGCGGCAGCTTCAGATGGGGATACCGTAATGATAGCAAAATCATTAACGAGTTATTCGGGGTTTACACTGGATAAACGTTTAGTAATTATGGGAGAAGGAGGGGATTTAGATTTATACTTTCCATCAACATATAATGCAGCACTTCGGGGAACTAATATTGGCGGAGTTATTTTAATTAACGCTGGTGCAGAAAGTTCAATACTTTATTCTTTTACACATGCAGGAGGTGGTCAAAATCCTTTCCAAATTAATGCTGATAACATCCGTCTGATTCGTTGCATTTTTAACACAGGTGTGCTTTTACAACGTGATAATACCGTTTTTGAACAATGTTATATAAGTGGAAATGGTTTCGGGTTGATAAATTCGAATGTACAGAACTTGGTAGTCAAGAATTGTATTATAAATGGCACGACTAGTGTCCTGGCTGATGTAACTTCAGTTTGGAGCAACAATATATTTGGTGGTTCAGTTGGTATTGAATTTATTAATCAAACCCTAATTAATAACATAAATGACAACCCATTCTTGGTAGTCAATAATTGTGTTTTGTCTAACAATATTGACGCACAACTCGGCAGTACTTTATTTGGTACAGATAATGGCAATTTTGGTAATGTAGACTCCTCAGATGTGTTCGTAGATGCCAACGACCTTACGCAATTCCAGCTAAAAGCAGGTTCTCCTGCTGTAGGGGCCGGCCTTAATGGCGAAGATTGTGGAGCTTTTGGTGGTCCCACTCCTTTTGTAATAGGTCTGCTGCCCCCTGTGCCCTGGGTTTATGAAGTCATTAATCCGGGTACTGGTAGTAATACACAGCCGCTTAACGTCACAGTTTCTGTTCAGTCCAATAACTGAAACTTGATCCATCCAGATTCATATCGCAATCGTGTCCCCCGCCAACTGCATGCTTTGGTTTCAGACAGGCGGTTGTTTCAATGTAGATTTTTTAAAGCAGGGCTTAATCTTGTAGTATGCTGCTTGGCCAAACAACATCTAGGCGGAAGTTTTTTTCTTGCCTTGCTTTTTTTATTTTTCTTCCTCTCCACCCAAGCCCAAAACATCACTAAAATTGAGTATTTCATTGATGGAGATCCTGGTTACGATAATGGGATAAACGTGCCTATTACCCCGGCCGCCTTACTAGAAGATTTAACATTTAGCGTCCCAGTTATAACGATTTCAGATGGTTTTCATACTTTATCAATACGGGCCAAAGATGAAAATGGGGTTTGGAGCTTTGTGCAGCAGTCTACTATTTATAAAATTCCGGCATCGAGCGTGTCTGGTACATTATCGAATATCTCACAATTGGAATATTTTATTGATGCTGATCCAGGTTATGGTAGTGGCACTCAGTTACCTGTTACGGCAGCTACAACTTTAAATGATCTTACTTTTTCTGTCCCAGTATCAGGCATTGCTGAGGGCTTCCATACTTTTTCAATACGGGCCAAAGATGCCAATGGAGCGTGGAGCTTTGTGCAGCAATCTACGATCTACAAAATCCCGGCTGCGTCTATCCCCGGGCCTTTGGCCAACGTGGTGTACCTGGAGTATTTTATAGATACCGATCCTGGCTATGGTAATGGCATAGAGGTATCAATAACACCAGCTACTCGCATTGAAGATATTATGCTCACGCTGGATGTTTCCTCACTATCTGAAGAAACCCATGTATTGCAAGTGCGAGCCCGGGATGCCAACGGAGTCTGGAGCTTTAATCAAGCCGCTACGTTCGAAGTGTGTAATGGTGAAGTGCCTGTATTGGCGGTTCCTGCCAATGTTTCGTCATCGGGTTTTACAGCCAACTGGAACGTAGTTTCCGGGGCTACTTCCTACCTGCTGGATGTATCTAATGATAACTTTGAAACTTATATAAGTGGCTATGAAGCGCGTGAGGTGTTCATTAACGCCGAAACGATCAGTGGGCTCGAACAAGGTACTAGCTATCAGTTTCGCGTGAGGTCCGTGATCACTTGTGCTTCATTGTTTTCCAATGTGCAAACCGCCGAGCTACCGGTGGCGGAACCCACCGCCCAACCTACCAACCTGCAATTTGCTAATCCCACCACCTCGGGGTTTCAGGTTACTTTTTCGGCGGCTTCGGGTAGCCCTACGGGTTATTTAGTATTGCGGAGGTTAGGTACATCGCCGGTTGCTTTACCTGAATTGAATACTACCTATAATGTAGGGGATATGGTTGGTAATTCGATAGTGGCCTTTAGGGGTGGAGGACTTGGTTTCGTAGAAACCGGGCTGCCGGCGGATACTGAGTATTATTATGATGTATTTTCTTTTAACAGTATTGGTAGTTTGGTTACATATAAAACGGTTTCACCTTTGGAAGGTAACTTTTACACCGTGGCAGAAGAACCGGTCAGTCAGCCGACTAACTTATCATTTGGCAATATTACTTCCGAAAGCGTTGACGTGAGCTTTACACCTAGTTCGCCTTCAGTTTCAGGCTATCTGGTGCTTAGGAGATTAGGCAATCCACCGTCATTCACACCTGTAGATGGTGTCGATTATGCAGTAGGAAGTAATCAGGGAGATGCACAGGTAGCCTATGCCGGTAGTGAAAACAGCTTTACGGATACCGGCTTAGATGAACTTACCACTTACCATTACGGCATTTATGCGTTTAATGGGGCCGCCCAGCGAATTAATTATTTAACGGCTAATACACCAGTCGGTAATGTTACTACCGCATTGAGTGAACCTGAAGCCCAGCCCACTAATCTTGTATTCAGTAACATTACCAGCAGTTCCGTTAGATTAAGCTTTACGCCATCTACTTCTTCGCCATCGGGATATCTAGTGGTGCGAAAGCAAGGAAGCTCATCCAGTTTTGTTCCGGTGACCAATACGTCGTATTCATCCGGCCAGGATTTAGGGGATGGGTCATTTGTAGCCTATGTAGGCCCCTTGTCCGGTTTCGATGATATGGACTTAAATGCAAGTACTGAATATTTTTATGATATTTTTTCTTTCAATCAAAGTGGGAGCTTGTTCAGCTATCGAGTCAATAACCCGCTTGAAGGAAACGTTTTAACATTTACCGGTGAACCTTCTGACCAACCTACCAGTATTGTTTTTAGCGAAATAACATCAATGGGTTGGAGAATTAGCTTTACCGAGCCTACACCTGCCCCGGAAAATTATCTAATACTAAGAAAACAGACCGACCCGTCTAGCGCTATCCCTCAGGATGGCCAAGGTTACACGGTAGGTCAGAATATTGGTGATGCGGAGGTGGTTTACATAGGAGATGAGCTAAGTTTTATAGATTCCGGGCTTGATCCCGGAACGGTCTATCACTACAGTTTTTTTTCGTTTAATGGTGCCGGCAGCGCAGCTAATTACGTAAATAGTTTGAATTCAACGAATAGGTCCAGCAGCATTACCATACCTGCCACACCGGAAGCAACTGCGGCTACAACTATTGGGCAGAACTCATTTTTGGCAACTTGGAATGCGTCCGTAGGCGCAAGTTCCTATCGCATAGACGTAAGTAACGATAACTTTGCCACGATTCTTCCCAATTGGAATGATGTCACGGTAACGGGCAATAGTGTGCTGATTGACGAACTATTGCCGGGGAATATCTACGGTTATCGACTGAGGGCTGCGAATGAAAGCGGTGTTTCCGTATCTGGTAATGTTGTACAGCAATTGACCCTACCGGCTACACCCTTTATTTCTGCTGTCAATAATGCCACCCAGCAAGGTTTTGAGTTGAGTTGGTCGTCGGTAACGGGTGCATCTGGTTACAGGTTGGATGTTTCTCGTGACAACTTTGCCACCACGGAACCCGGGTATGACGATGTAGAAGTTAATGGCATTTCTATCACGGTAGAAGGCCTCTCGCCCGGATTGGAATACACCGCAAGATTGAGGGCTGAAAATGAAACCGGCATTTCACCAAGCAGTCCTGTTGTCCGTCAATTGTTAATACCTTCTACGCCGATTGCCCTGAATGCGTCAAATACTACCACTAATTTTTTTAACGCCAACTGGGAGCAGTCGACGGGTGCCGTTACGTATCGCATTGATGTTTCATTAGCTACTGATGAATTTAATCCAAACCTCGAAGGTTATAACGATTTGGAGGTGAATGGTACTAGCCAACCAGTCACGGGCCTTTTAGCAAACACGCTTTACCAGTATCGCATAAGGGCAGAAAACGCTACCGGAATTTCTCCCAACTCTAACGTTATTTCACTGACTACGGAAGAGCAAGGAACGGGTGTTTCCCTGACCCTCGGACCTGTCACACGCAATCAGGTATTCGCGGAAGGCGACCATATTAGCTTAGATATTTCATCGGGTAGCCCGCCTTACACGGTTAATTTTGTGAGCAGGAAAATTGCTGACGAAAACTTCACTTCAATTTTAGCTGACCAAATTGCCGCTGATGAATTTCAGGTTCTATTGACGGCCGATATGTTGGATGAATTTGGGTTAGAGTTTTATTTTGAGGTATCCGATATATCAGGTGACACTAAGCGATCAGATAATGATTATATCTATCGTCCGGTACCTGCGAACGGTGAGACCATTCCTATGGAACGATTTGGCGGTACCCTGGAGAGTTATCAAATTTTTTCCATACCCTATCTGGTCACAGATAATCTTATAGCTACCATTTTTGATGAAAAAGGGGCGTACGATCCGGTAGAGTGGCGGTTAGTGAGATATCAAAATAACAGAAATGTGGATTTCGGAGATGGCATTAATCGGATTGAACTCGGTAAGGGATATTGGTTCAATCAAAAAGAGAGAACGACCATTTCATTTTCAGAGGGTAACGTACCGTTTGTAAATCAGGATGAGCATTATCAACTGACGCTAACCAGCGGGTGGAATCAGATTGGCAATCCGTTTTTGTTTGACCTGAAATGGTCGGATATCCTTTCGTTTAATAATAATCCGGAAGAAATTGGTGAATTGAAAATCTACAATGCGCAGCAAGTACAATTGGTAAGTGATGATGATCTAAGAACGTGGGGCGGCGGCTTTGTTCACAATGATTTAGGCAATACGGTGAATCTTTCGATACCAGTAAATTTGCGGACTATTACAGGTGGTCGTAAGGCGGCTGTGGATCGTGTCACTGGAAACGACCCATCAAAAAGTGAATGGATATTACCACTTACCCTTGTTCAGTCAGGAAAGAAATACCAACAAACATCTATTGGCATGCATCCTAAAGCCGATTTTTCGAAAGATTGGTACGATGACATACACCCACCCGAATGGGGAGAAAATCTGGAATTTTATACCCTACATCCTGAATTTTTCAGCCCAAAATTCGCACGGGATATTGTGCCTAAAAATAAAGCCTATACTTGGATTATGGAGCTATTTTCGCACTCCAATGAGCCAATCACTATGTTATGGGACAATGATGCCTTTTTGAATAAAGGTACCCGTCTTCAGCTTTTTGACTATCAAAGTGGAAAAATGATTAATATGGCACAAAGAGAGGCTTACACCTTTACACCATCCGCATTAAATAAGTTTGATATTATCTTAGGTGATGGTTTCCTTGCTGAGAATTTGGTTTTTGATCCCTATCCAAATCCATTTTCAGATCATGTAGTTTTTTCAGTTTCAGTCAAAGACAGGTCACCACTTACCGTTACAATTCTCAATGTTCTTGGACATAGTATTGCTGAAATTGCTTCAGGCTATTTTGATGCTGGGGTTCATTCCTGGAATTGGGATGGAGAGGTTAATGGTTCAAGAATTGGAGGAATTTATTTTGTAGAGATTGACATGAACGGTAAAAAAACTGTGAAGCGCCTAATATTAAAACCATGAGATTTTTAGTTATACTTTTTATTGCTAGTAGTCATTTAGGAGTTGCTCAAAATTTTAGCGCAAAAACAAATGCGATAGATCTGTCTTTTGAAAAAGAGATCAAATCCACGTTACCTGAGATCACCTGGATATCACCTGCCTATGAATCCAGCAACAGTCAGAATACCAGAATCAATATCGAAGCAAATATTTCTTCAACAGTTGAACTACAGGACGTTTCATTGATCATAAAGTATCTGGATGGAGAAGAGGCTGAAAAGAAGTACGATTTGAAAGATCAAAGTTTTACTATGGATTTATCCCAGCCTATTTCCCTGCAAAACGGACAGTATACTTTGACACTTGTGGCATCGAATATCTCAGGTGGTAAAGTATTCGATTCTAGACAATTGAATATTGGATTAGATGCGGTAGCCGAGGCTGTATCCATGGACAGAAAAGATATGGCTATTCTCTTTGCGACGGATAAATACGACTACTGGACTGATCTTGTGAACCCTATTTACGATGCCAATATCATCGCTCAGGAATTAAAAAAGAAGTATGGTTTTGAAATAGAAGTTGTTGAAAATGCCACACAAGAGGAGGTCTTTATCAAACTGGCAGACTATTCCCAGAAAACGTATAAACCGCAAGACCAACTTATGGTATTTTTTGCGGGTCATGGTTACTTTGATGAAACCTTCGGTGAAGGTTATGTGGTAGCCAAGAACTCCCTGGAAAATGATCGGGCAAAAACGTCGTTTATTTCCCATAATCGATTAAGGTCAATAATTAACAATATTCCTTGTGAGCATATTTTGTTGACTATGGATGTGTGTTTTGGAGGTACTTTTGACCCTGTTATCGCCAGTGAAAGAAGTGCAGCTACTTCCATAAGCAATGACGATAAGTTCTTAGCGAGGAAGCTATCGTATAAAACCAGAAAATATCTGACCTCGGGAGGGAAGACGTATGTATCCGATGGAGTTCAAGGAAAACACTCACCTTTTGCTCAGAAAGTTCTTCAGGCCTTAAAAGATGGGGGAGGTAACGATAAAATACTAACGTTAAGTGAAATTAAACCCTACATAGAAAAACTTATTCCTGAACCGCGCTTAGGCAGCTTTGGAGATGATAATATTGCCAGCGATTTTGTTTTTGTAAGAAGATTAAGTACAAAGTGAATGCACTGGATTGTTACATCTTCTGTAAATACCCCTTTACAAGATCCTGCAACGAACAGACCCGTATATCATTTCTGATCAGGTAATCTTCCGTATTAGGAGTAATCACATAGTTTTGAGTGGTGTTGAGGTCTTCAAAGGACTGAAGGTTCCCTTTGCTTAGTTTTGGGGCTGAGGAATATTTTATTTCTATTGACGCTATTGGTTTGCCACCTTTTACTATGACTAAATCGCATTCAGCGCCATTGTGTGTTCTATAGTAGTATCCGGTGAGGTTTTCATTCATTGAATTCAGTATTTGTTCAGTTGCATAGCCTTCCCACGAAGTGCCAAGAGAAGGATGATATTCAAGGTCATTTGTCGAAGTTATACCAAGTAGATAATGAAGAGTGCCGGTATCACGTATATATATTTTTGGTGATTTGACAAGTCTCTTTTTGACGTTTATAGCATAGGGTCGTAGCTGTCTTATTAAAAATGCCTCTTCTAAAAAGTGTAAGTACTTTTTTATGGTGGTGGAAGAGGTGCCTAATGACTTTGCCAGGTTGCTCATATTTAGAACGGAGGCATTCATATGGGCAATCATGGTCCAAAGTTTTAGAATAGTATTTCTTTCAATGTTTAGACCTAACAATGGTAAGTCCCTTTCAATATAGGTTTTTACGAAATTTGATATCCATTGGAATGAAAGCCTATTACTGGGTGCCAGGTATGCATTCGGATATCCCCCACGTAGCCAATGGGTTTTCATGGTTTCAAAGTCATGAATCACTTCATTTATAATAAATGGGGTCAGTTCCCAATAAGCTATCCTTCCTGCTAATGATTCTGATGAGTCGCGTATCAAATTTGGTGAGGCTGATCCTAATATTATAAACCTTCCTGGTACTCTGTGGTCATCAATCATGGACCTGAGTATTGGAAAAAGGTCGGGCATGCGTTGTATTTCATCCAGAATCACGCATTTATCTTTGTTAGATTCAAAGAATAGTACAGGATCAGCTAATTGATTACTGTCTCTGGGGTTCTCTAAGTCAAGATAGATGCCTTTTTTATCTATGAATTGAAGTATATCTTTGGACAAGGTGGTTTTTCCGACTTGTCGGGGGCCTATAATGCCAGTAACAGGGAAGTATTGAATTGACTCCATGAGGTTCGCCCTTAAAATACGTTCTATCATATAGCTAATTTATTTTTATCCATGATAATTTCAAATAGTATTTGAAATTATCATGGATAATTAGTTCCTATTTTGATATGTAAACCACCTTCTTGGTTTCGAAGAATTCTTCTTTGAAATGATCAGAAAGATCAAAGAGCTGATACTTCTTTTTGGCTTCCTTTAGCTCTTCGGTCAGATCACCTCCTTTTAGATAGAGCAAACCGTTATCGAGGTCGTTAAATGATTCAGGTTCAAATTTGTTTTTGATCCATTGATAAAAAGGTTTTAACCGTGTCACGGCTCTGCTAATGACAAAATGGTATTTGCCCTGGACCTGTTCAGCCCTGATCTGAGTGGCTGAAACGTTGTTTAAACCCAGCTCATTGGCTACGGTATTCACTACCTTAATTTTCTTGCCAATAGAATCAACCAAATGAAATTGAGCTTCCGGAAAAAGTATAGCCAACGGAATGCCCGGAAAACCGCCACCGGTACCTACATCGAGAATCCTCGTTTTCGCCTTGAAATCGATGATTTTGGCAATTCCAAGAGAATGGAGAACATGTCTTATGTAAAGTTCATCAATGTCTTTTCTGGAGATGACGTTGATTTGTTGATTCCAGGTTTCATATAACGGCCCTAACCGTTGAAATTGCTTTTTCTGCGTATCACTAAGGGTATCGAAATAACGAAATACAGTATCTAACATAACTTAGTAGTGCAGAAATAATATAGATCGTAAAAAAAGAGCGATCTTATCAAAAACCGGGTAGTTTAAATTTCATTGTTACCTCACCGGTAGCTTTATTGATCTCAATCTTTTGATCTTCTGCTTTCATTTCTTTTCCCGTACTTATTTGATACAAGCCGGCTAAAAAACCCATCCCTTGGTTCATAACCTCTTCCATAGCAGCTACTTTTTGCTGATTTTCATTGGCATGTAAAGCAGATCCTTCTTCATCGGTTACATCATTTTTTCGGAGTACTTCTTCCGTGGTGGAGGAACCTGTAGTTTCAACCTCAATTTCTTCAGTCAGTGATAGTTGCGGGCTTTCGACTGACTCTTCTTCCTCCATGGTTTCCATAGCCTCAACGTGCTCTTCTTCGTTAACCTCTTGAGGTATGTCTTCTAACATCTCTTCCAGCTCTCTAAGAAATTGACTTTTTCCTTCTTCTGAAAAGTCTACAATGTCCATATCGTTTTCTTTATCCAATACACCTTCAAAAAGGTTCTGCTTCAGCCTGAGGCCTGCCGCAATTTTTTGCTCTATCGAGTTCAGGCTTACCAGGTTTATGACGCTCAGGTGCTCACTTTTCTGTCCCAGCCGGTCTATGCGGCCAATGCGCTGATTTTTTTTGGCAGGGTTCCAGGGTAACTCGAAGTTGATCACTGTATCAGCCACTTGTAGGTTAAGGCCGGCACCCCCTGCTTCGGTGGATAAGAAGACACTTATGTCAGGGTCTTCTTCAAATTTTTTAATGAGTTCGCCACGTTTTGATACCGCTACCTTCCCGTTTAATTCAATGAAGCCGATACCAATTTTTCGAAGCATCTGACCAATCAATTGATTCATTTTTACCCATTCTGAAAAGATGATGATCTTACGCTCGGTATTGGGCATATCCAGCTTTTCGGTAAGAATATGCTTAAGTTCAATTAATTTCGGCGAGTCGCTGGATTGATCATCCACCAGGGCGGAGGAATCACAAACCATTCGCATGCAGGTAAGCAGGTGCATAAGCATCTGCATATCGTATGGAGTTTTATATTTTTTTTGCAGGATTTGGCCTACTCCGGAAGCATACCCGGCATGTAACTCCTGTTGGTAAAGGCTCAAGGTTATCGGTATTTCTTGCTGTCTGATGTTCGGCAGTTCCTTTAACACCGTTCTTTTTTCCCTGCGTATTAATATTTCCTGCATACGCTCTTTCAGCGTATTAAGATTATAATACCCCAGGATCTTATCTCTTTGTTCTGTATCAAATACACAGTGTTGGTAAGAGAACTCCCAGAGAGGCGTAAGAAAGTAAGGCTTTAAAAAGGTAACAATCGAGTAGAGGTCCAGAAGCTTATTTTCTATGGGTGTGCCGGTAATGGCTAGGGCATGTTTTTTTTCAATACTCCGTATAGCGCTATGCGTTTTGGTGTTGAAGTTTTTAATGCGTTGAGCCTCATCCAATACCAGAAAATCGAAACCGGTCTGGTTGATGTAGCCGCTGTCTTTTAACACAGCTTCATAATTGGTAATGAAAAAATACCCATCAAATTCTCGATAGATGGCCCTCCTTTCATCGGGCGGACCTTCAACCACCACGGCTTTTTCATGACTGAATTTTTCAATTTCAGATTTCCACTGCGCCTTTAAAGATGCGGGGCAAATGATTAGTGTTTTGGCAAAATCGAAAATGGCCTTTTTGGCCACAGCTACGCCTATTGACTGCAGGGTTTTCCCCAAACCCATATCATCTGCTATAATCGCACCTTCTTTGAAGGTGGCAAAAGTTATTCCTTCCTGCTGATAAGAAAAAGGTTTAACCTTGAGCAGATCAAAATCCACTTTGGTTTGCTCAGCTAAAGTTTTGAGGGACTGTTCACGGTAAGACTCATCAATTTTATCATAAACCTCCGGCCGTATTAATAGATTATCAAATCGTTGGGTTTCTTCGAGCAGGGGTAATAGATCTTTTACATTGGCATTAGGCACGTAGTTTTCAGGGCCAAAATAGGTGAAAAGTATATCTTTTAATTCATCGGACAGGGTATCGGGACCTCGCCAAGTTACCCGATAGTCATTAACCGGGTCGGTGTATATTTCAACAAAGGGATACGTTTTATCCAATCGATTGACTAGACGCTGATCTGATTCTAGAACGTTGTATACATACAATATATGCTTGGTGGTGCCTAACTTGTTAGTTCGCCAGTCAATATTATTGATGTATCCCGTCTTTTTCTCAAAATCATGAAGGGTGACTTTAAATTCATCGCCTTTTTCGTTGATTAGAACATGCTCACCATAGATGTTATCTGCAAATTCTATTTTATAATTTGCTTTCAAAGCCTTGTCCATCCGTTCGGACAAAACTCGTTGCTCCATGCCTTCGCGGGTGTATTTTTTACCGGCCATTTTAGGAGGCGCTTCTAACGTGTGGTAATATCCCTCCAAAACAAACAGTGCAGCCAGATAATTTTCATTCCAGT
>JBCDHA010000006.1:0-25314 GCA_038750705.1 Bacteroidota bacterium | reverse complement strand
AGGATGGTACTTTCTCCCTCGGCGGATAGCGCTGCTATAAGTAAAGATACACCTGCGCGTATGTCAGGTGAACTCATGGTAATCCCCCTTAGCGATTGTTTTCGATTCAAACCAATTACTGTAGCACGGTGGGGGTCGCAAAGGATAATTTGTGCGCCCATATCAATGAGTTTGTCTACAAAAAACAGACGGCTTTCAAACATTTTCTGATGTACCAAAACGGTACCTTTCGCCTGAATGGCAGTAACTAATACAATACTTAGTAGATCCGGCGTAAAGCCAGGCCATGGTGCATCAGCTACTGTCATGATAGAGCCATCAATGAAAGTTTCTATTTCATAGTGACTTTGTGCGGGTACCTTAATATCATTCCCATTCATGTCCAGCTTGATGCCTAATCTCCTAAACACTTCAGGAATTAGGCCCAGGTGCTCAACTCCCGCATCTTTAATGGTGATTTCACTTTGAGTCATGGCCGCCAGGCCAATGAAACTACCTACCTCGATCATATCAGGAAGTAAGGTGTGCTCCGTTCCTCCCAGACGTTCAACGCCTTCAATATGAAGTAAATTTGATCCGACACCGGTGATCTTTGCCCCCATACGATTCAGCATGGCACACAGCTGTTGTAAGTAAGGTTCACAAGCGGCATTGTAGATAGTAGTTTTACCTTTGGCAAGTACGGCTGCCATAATTATATTGGCTGTACCGGTAACCGAGGCCTCATCAAGGTGCATATAGCAACCATTCAGGTTGGATGCGTCTATTCTGTAGAATCCCTCTTGTTTTGAATAGTCAAACTTGGCGCCCAGGTTTTGGAATCCAATAAAGTGTGTATCAAGTCTTCTGCGGCCTATTTTATCGCCACCGGGCCTTGGAATTTTCGCCTTGCCATAGCGCGCTAGCAAGGGGCCAAGGATCATAATTGAGCCTCTTAGCGAGGCTGCTTTATCTGCATACTCCTTACTTTCCAGGAAATGTACATCAATGTTCTTGCATGTAAAGCGATAGGTTTCTTTAGCTAACTTTTCCACCTTGGCGCCCATATCGCCAATAAGCTCAATGAGGCGATTCACATCTACAATGTTAGGTACCCGGTGAACAGTGACCGCCTCTTCTGAAAGAAGTGTTGCCGATAAGATTTGAAGGGCTTCATTCTTAGCGCCCTGAGGGGTTATTTCACCTGCAAGTGGCTTGCCCCCTCGTATCTTAAATGAACTCATTTAGTTTCTTCTGCCCCGGCTTCTATTTCTACCTCTGCCACCGCCTTTACCCCGGTTATCAGACTTACCACCCTGGTGGCGATTGGGGCTCGGCTTCCGCTTGTCCTTGTACAGCCTTTCAAAAAGGTTATCATCTTTTACCTTACTCAGGTCAATATCCAAGGCGCCACCGGAGATGGCTTTAATGTTTTCCAGGATTACAGCATCATCTATGACTTCTTTATTCCAGCTGCTGTAAAAGCTTTTCATAAGCTTACCTATATAAATAATCGCATCTTCTCGCTCTTGGGGATCTTCCTTTTTAATTGCCTCTTTTACCAAAAGCTCAATGTTTCGGCCGTAGTGCTTGTATCTTATTCTGTTGTTTACGTAGCCTACACGCTGCGGCGGCTTGGTGAGCACATCTTTGTCGGGAACCGGGTAGGGACTGTCAACGTCAAGGTCAAAACCTGCCATGATAAACATATCATCCCAAAGTTTTTGATTGGTTTCAGTGGTTTCCTTAACAGAAGGAGCAATTTGCTTCATTAACTCTACCAGTGTATAGGCGTATTTTGTTCTCTTTTCTTTGTCATCAATAGTGCGCAAGTAAGCCACTATTTTTTCTATGTTCCTCCCGTACTCTTTGAGTATTACCGGTGATAGACTTGTATTATAATTCATCTTAAAGTTTATTGTGACCGGGTTAGTGGTCTTTAAAGATAAGCGCTAGTTATCGTGAATTTTGAGTTTAGCAAAACTAAGTAATAATGTTTTCTCGCCAAAGTCATCAAAGCTTACCTTAGCTTTACGGTTTGCACCACTTTCGTCCAGCGCCATGACTTTTCCGTAACCGAATTTTGGATGTTCCACTTTCATACCAGCCTGCAGGTTGGAAGTATCACTGGGTGCAAAGTCGGGTGAAGGCTTGTAGTTACTTTTCTTAACAGGTTGAGAAGACACAGTTTTTCGCATGCCTGAAACAAAGTTTTTTGTAGTATCGGATCTCTCCGAATATACCGGCTCAGGTTTCGAGTACTTTTTGTTTAACTTGATGTAAACCGGGTCTATTTCTTCAATAAATCGACTGGGTTCACAGTTCTTTAACCGTCCAAACCGGTATCTGCTGAGTGCGTAGGAGAGGAATAGCTTATTCTTTGCTCTGGTGATCGCTACATAGAATAGCCTTCTTTCTTCTTCCAGGTCCGCTCGGCTGCTCAGCATCATCTGCGATGGAAACAGATCTTCCTCAAGTCCTACAATGTATACATGCTGAAACTCGAGGCCTTTGGCCATATGAATGGTCATCAAGGTTATCTTTTCGTCATCCTCATCTTTATCGTTGTCTACGGCTGAAAGAAGCGCCACATCTTGCAGGAACGCATTAAGGCTTTTATCTTCTTTTTCGGGGTCCTCGACAAACTCCTTAATGGCATTGAGTAATTCCTGAACGTTTTCATAGCGGTTTAACCCCTCTACGGTTTTGTCGTCATACAACTCTTTGAGGATGCCCGATGTTTTGGCAATTTGAGTAGCAGCCTCAAAAGCATCTTTGGATTCAAGTTCTAGCTTAAACCGTTTGATCTGAGTAACAAAATCTAATACTGCGTTTGCAGCTCTTCCACCTAAAAAGGAACTGGCGTTCTCCAGCACTTCCCAAAGTGGAATAGCATGATCATTGGCAGCTACTATCATTTTGCTAACCGACGTGTCGCCAATACCCCTTCTGGGATAGTTGATTATTCTTTTAAATGATTCTTCATCATTATGGTTGATGCTAAATCTGAGATAGGCGATAAGATCTTTAATTTCCTTTCTCTGATAGAATGAAAGACCACCTATGATCTTATACTTGATATTCATTCTTCTAAGGGCCTCTTCAATAGCACGTGATTGGCTGTTTGTTCTGTAAAGAATCGCTACTTCGCTGTTTTTGAGCTGAACATTCATTTTCTCCTCGAAAATAGACGAGGCTACCAGTCGCCCTTCTTCGTTATCGCTGTTAGCTCTGAGCAGCTCAATAAGGTTTCCGTCATTATTGGAGGTCCATACATTCTTTTTAAGCTGGGCTCTGTTTTTCAGAATGACCGAATTAGCGGCGTTTACAATAGTTTTGGTAGACCGGTAATTTTGCTCAAGCTTTATCACCCTTAGGTCAGGATAGTCCTTCTCAAAATTTAAAATGTTCTGGATGTCGGCACCCCGAAAAGCATAAATGCTCTGGGCATCGTCACCTACTACAGCAATGTTCTGCCTGACGGCTGCTAATTTCTTCGTGATCAGGTACTGAGAAATATTGGTATCCTGAAACTCGTCAACCATTACGTAGTGAAAACGTTGTTGGTATTTATTCAATACATCCGTATGCTCTTTGAAGAGGACGTTAGTATTGAAAAGCAAATCATCAAAATCCATGGCACCGGCTTTAAAGCAGCGCTCCGAATAGATTTTATATATTTTGCCCAGTTCAGGTTTCATATTGCTTTCGTCATCGGCCCGGTAAATGGGGTTATTCAGGTATTCACGCCAGGAGATCAGGCGATTTTTAGCCCCTGAAATCCTATTTAAAACCACATTTTGCTTATATACCTTATCATCTAGGTTTAGTTCCTTTACTATACTCCGTATCAGCGACTTGGAGTCTTCGGTGTCATAGATGGTGAAATTATTTGGATACCCAAGCCGGTCGGCTTCCGCTCTTAATATTCTTGCAAAAACGGAGTGGAAGGTGCCCATCCAAAGGTTTCTGGCCTCTGTGCCCACTACACTCTCGATCCTATCCCGCATTTCTTTGGCCGCCTTATTGGTAAACGTAAGGGATAAAATATTGAAGGGGTCTACTTGCTTATGATCCATCAAATAAGCAATGCGATAGGTCAAAACCCTTGTTTTTCCAGAACCGGCTCCGGCTATGATCATAACTGGTCCATCCGTATTTTCAACTCCCTCTCGCTGCGGCTCATTTAGACTTTCCAGGTATTCCATAAATTCAAATTATAATGACTTTGCAAGTTACGTTTTGAAAGGTGGATTGTCAGTATGCTGTAAGGTAATAACATGCGATTTTTTGAAATGCATAATTATTGATGTTTTTTGTTATAAAAAATTATGCGAACTACGCTGGACTTACCGCAGGACTTAGTAGATCAGGCATTGAAGGTGACAGGTATTAAAACGAAAAGTCAATTAATTAAAACAGCTCTTGAACTTCTTATAGAGCGAGATAAGCGCTTAAAATTACTTTCGTTTAAGTGGGCTATTGATCTTGATATAGACCTTGACGAGCTTAGACAGAGATAAATGCCCGTTAAACTGATCTTAGTCGATAGCTCGGTTTGGATTGACTATTTCAGAGCTAGCGATGACCATGCATTATCACGACTAATTAAAGAAGACCTGGTCTGCACTAATCAGTTGATAATCAATGAATTGATTCCTTCTCTACTTAAAAATGGGCGAAATGATATCGTCGAAAGTTTAGAGTCTCTATCCAATATTCCATTACAAATTGATTGGGAAATCATTAGAAAGTACCAGCTTGAGAATTTAAAACGGGGGATTAACAAAGTACGTATCCCTGATTTAATTATTCTTCAACAAGTGATTTTTGAAAATCTGGCGCTGACTTCATTGGATAAACATTTTCTCCACATGCAGAGTTATTTAGACTTTGAGGTTTATTCGGCCTAGCTTTGTCATAATGATAGAATTAGGAAAAACCATTTTATCTGACGACATCAAGGAGCAGTTCTTTGTATGTAACCTGAAGAAGTGCAAAGGGGCATGCTGCGTAGAGGGTGACTTGGGGGCGCCCTTAGAGGAAAGCGAATTGCCAATACTTGAGGACATATATGATCAGGTAAAGCCGTACTTAACTTCTGAGGGGAACAATGCGATTGAAAATCAAGGTGCCTATATTCTTGATGACGACAAGGAGTATTCCACACCCACCATTGAAGGTAAGGAATGCGCTTATGCCGTATATGATAAGAAAGGCATTCTTAAATGTGGTATTGAGCAAGCTTACCTCGATGGTAAAATAGATTTCAAAAAACCTATTAGCTGTCACCTTTACCCTATAAGAGCTACTAAATATTCAGAATTTGAAGCTTTGAATTATGACCGATGGGATATTTGCAGCCCTGCCTGCGACTTGGGCTCTTCGCTGAATGTTCCCATTTATAAATTCCTTAAAGAACCTCTTATTAGAAAATATGGTCAGCAATGGTATGCTGATTTGGTAAAAATAATAGAAGAAGAATTACCTATTGAAGGGGATAGCGAGAGCTAATCGGGTAGCTAGCACGTTGTCAGATCCACTACTACCCAATTCAGAAATATTGTCAAGGTAATCTGATGTAGAGTTAAGTAAGCCCAATTCTAAATTAATGCCAAATCCGTTTGTAAAAGTATATGAGGCTCCAATACTGGTGGGTATCATAAATGAGATATTACGATAAGTTTCGTCTTGATTCCGGGTGTCATCCTGGTCTTCCAGCTCCTCATCAAATTCATCCTTAGGCGTAAATCGCATGAAACCCAGACCTTGGCTCAAATAAGCTGATACATTCCCCTTCCTTAAGAAAGTAAATCGCAATGCATAGTGAGCATAAAAATAATTAGTCTTTACAAAAGTATTTGGGGCAGGGTCCCCGATATTGGTTTGAAATGTAAAATCTCCGTCTTCCCCTGTAACAGAAGCTAAACCTGCAGATAACGATCCGCTTAGCCTTTTGTTCGGGCTGAAAATCCAGCTGATTTGTAGGCCTGAAGACCAGCTGGAGTAGCTTGAAAGCTCACCATTGTAGCTGTTGCCCGAAACACCTACTGTAATGATAGACTGCTTTTGTGCTATTACTAACGTTGGCGCAACGGCCAAAATCAAGAGTATTAGTTTTAGAATACCTTCTTTCATAAACTTCTATGAAGTTAGGGAATTCATTGGCTTATATGAGAGTCATCGGACTACTCGAAGTGGGTAAAAAACTAAAATTCATAAAAAAGCCCTTCGTAAAAGGGCTTTAAGTTTATTTTAGATCACTAAAATCAAAACTCTCCAGGAATTTAGTGGTGAACATACCACTTTGAAATACTTCATCGTCCATCAATTTCAGGTGAAATGGAATAGTTGTTTTTACACCTTCAATTACAAACTCTGAAAGTGCACGCTTCATACGAGTAACTACCTCTTCTCTGGTTTGCCCACTTACAATAAGCTTAGCGATCATGGAATCGTAATTAGGCGGGATGGTATAGCCGGCATATACATGACTATCTACACGAACCCCATGCCCTCCTGGTAGATGAAGGGTAGTTATTTTACCCGGGCAGGGTCTAAAATCGTTGCCAGGATCTTCTGCATTAATGCGACACTCCATAGCGTATAAGTTGGGTTCGTAGTTTACCCCTGAAATCTCTATACCGGCAGCCACTTTAATCTGCTCTTTGATCAGATCATAATCGGTTACCTCTTCGGTGATCGGATGCTCCACCTGGATACGAGTATTCATTTCCATAAAATAGAAATCACCGTTTTTATCAACTAAAAACTCAACTGTACCTGCACCTTCATAAGCTATAGCCTCAGCGGCTTTCACTGCCGCCTCACCCATTTTATTTCTTAGCTCCGGAAATAGGGTCATAACCGGAGATGGCGTTTCCTCTACAAGTTTTTGGTGCCTTCTTTGTATAGAGCAATCTCGCTCTGACAGATGGCATGCCTTTCCTTTGCTATCACCTACTACCTGAATTTCTACATGCCTTGGTTCTTCTACGAATTTCTCGAGGTACATGCCGTCGTTACCAAAGGCAGCCGCAGATTCCTGCCGGGCAGAATCCCACGCAGCCTTGAATTCTGACTCACTTTTAATGATCCGCATACCTCTACCACCACCACCGGCAGTAGCTTTGATAATAACGGGATACTTTATCTTTTTGGCAATTTCCATGCCTTCTTCAACTGATTCCAACAGGCCCTCAGAACCGGGAATACAAGGTACACCTGCAGCTATCATGGTAGCCTTGGCCGTAGCCTTGTCACCCATCTTATCGATCATATCAGGAGAGGCTCCGATGAATTTGATGTTATATTCCTGGCAAACAGCGCTGAATTCAGCATTTTCAGCCAGAAAACCGTATCCTGGATGGATGGCGTCTGCATTTGTAATTTCTGCGGCAGCGATCAAATTTGGGATGTTCAGGTATGAGTCGGTACTTGGTGCTTTTCCAATACATACGGCTTCGTCTGCAAAACGAACATGTAGACTGTCTTTATCTGCCAGTGAGTATACGGCTACCGTTTTAATGTCCATTTCCTTGCATGTACGTATAATGCGCAGCGCAATTTCTCCTCTGTTGGCTATAAGTATTTTATTAAACACAGTGTTTAGGGTTAAGTCTCAGGAAAATGATCGTTACTGGGTTAAGAAGGGTCTACCAAAAATAGCACCTGGTCGTATTCCACCGGAGAAGCATTCTCAACCATTGCCTTAACTACAGTGCCGCTAACTTCAGATTCTATTTCGTTGAAAAGCTTCATGGCTTCTACTATACAAATGGTCTGGCCCTTTTCAATTTTGTCTCCAACCGAAACAAAAGCCGGGCTATCAGGGTTTGCCGATCTGTAGAATGTCCCTATCATGGGAGATTTCACCTCTATGTAATTGCCACCGTCTTCCTTGGGCGCTGCTGCCTTCGGAGCTTCTGGCTGTGGAGAAGCTGCAGGGGTAGCAGGAGCAGGGGCCGGCGATGGTGCAGCGACAGGAGCGGGTGCTGCTATTCCTGATTCTACTATCTTGGTTTTAACATCAGGTGCACGCTTTATGGCTAACTTGATCTCTTCAGTTTCAATGTTAACTTCATTTAAACCGGTTTGCGAAATAAAATCGATCAGATCTCGTATTTCTTTTGACTTCATATCAAAGGGCTTTGGTTGAAAATTATTCTTTTACTCGCTCAACATACGAATTTGTGCGAGTATCTATTTTAATCTTTTCGTCTTGATTTATAAACAGCGGTACATGAACAGTGGCTCCTGTCTCTACCGTAGCAGGCTTGGAGGCATTTGTTGCGGTATCGCCTTTAAGGCCTGGCTCGGTGTATGTGATCACTAATTCTACAAACTGAGGCAGTTCACACCCCAGAATTTCCTCTTTTTCAGCATGCACCAGTACCTCCACCTCTTGTCCATCTTTCATAAGGCCTGGATTGGTAATAAGTTCTTCAGCAATTGCTGTCTGTTCATAACTTTCACTATCCATGAAATGATAACCCATGTCATCTTTATAAAGAAATTGGTGTGGTCTTCTCTCAATTCTGGCAGTGGTCACTTTATGTCCTGCTGTGAATGTGTTATCAACAACCTTACCCGTGCGTATGCTTTTTAGCTTAGTCCTGACAAATGCGGGGCCTTTTCCGGGTTTTACATGCTGAAACTCCACAATGCTGTAAATGTCGTGATTGTACTCTATGCACAATCCATTCTTAAAATCGGCAGTACTGGCCATTTAGTAAAATTTGATCTAAGTTATTAATACATTCAGAAAAATCAACTCTAGCTGTTGTAAGCCCATTTCAAGTAGATTGCCCCCCAGGTGAAGCCACCTCCAAAAGCTGCTAAAACTAAGTTGTCTCCCTTCTTCAATTGCTTTTCATAATCCCAAAGTAATAAAGGAATGGTACCTGCAGTGGTATTTCCGTATTTCTCAATATTCATCATCACTTTGTTGTCAGTAACTCCCATTCTATTGGCAGTAGCATCCACAATGCGCTTGTTAGCCTGGTGCGGAACCAGCCAGTCAACATCATCGGGAGATAAATTATTGCGTTCCATAATTTTAGCGGCGTAGTCGGCCATGTTGGTAACAGCAAATTTAAAAACTGTGGCGCCATCCTGCCGGGCGTAGTGCCACATGTTATCAACAGTTTCATGTGTGGCCGGATAGCGACTGCCACCTGCTTTCATATTAAGAAACTCCGCGCCGTTACCGTCGCTTTTGTGTATAGAGTCAATAATTCCGGTTTCTTCTTCGGCGGGTTCTAAAAGAACAGCTCCCGCACCGTCGCCAAAGATGATGCAGGTAGTTCTGTCTTTATAATCTATAATTGACGACATTTTGTCTGCTCCAATTACTACCACCTTTTTGTATAAACCTGTTTCAATAAATTGACTTGCCGTAGTCAAGGCGTACAGAAAACCTGAACAGGCCGCTGAAATGTCGTAACTAAATGCATTAACCGCCCCGACACCCGCAGATATCACATTGGCGGTAGAAGGGAAGGTCATATCAGGAGTGACTGTTGCGCAGATAATCAATTCAATATCTTCTGCATTGGTATTTGTTTTTTTAAGCAAGCCTTTGACAGCTTCGATACCCATTACACTGGTGCCTTTACCTTCTCCCTTTAAAATTCTTCTCTCTTTTATTCCTGTGCGGCTGGTAATCCATTCGTCGCTGGTTTCTACCATAGTTTCCAGCTCCTGGTTGGTAAGAACGTAATCAGGTACGTAACCTTCAACACCAGTAATAGCGGCTCTTGTTTTAGCCATAATAAGCTATGCTTTTAATTCTTCTTTGATTTTTAAATGGATGTTTGATTCAGCCATTTTCACAGAGAGTAAAACCATATTCTTAATAGCCTGCGCACTTGACACTCCGTGACCGATCACTACATTTCCATTAATGCCTAAAATAGGACTTCCTCCGATTTCTTCGTAATTAAATCGGTTAAAATAAGGATCATTGATTTTTCTGGCTTGGATCATGTCAAAAAATGACTCTGCCATTTTTAGGATTACGTTGCCAGTGAAGCCATCACAAACGATAACATCAGCCTTGTCATTAAAAAGGTCTCTACCTTCAATGTTGCCGATAAATTTAAGCTTGCTGTCAATTTTAAATAGCTGATGTGCCGCTTGGGTCAGCAGCGTTCCTTTCTGCTCTTCTTCCCCAAGATTCATCAGGCCAACTTTTGGGGTGTTCATTCCAAAAACGTGCTTTGAATACAGCGCCCCAATCTGACCGAATTGGTAAAGCACATCAGGTTTGCAGTCGGCATTGGCGCCTACATCCATGATTACACCAAAGCCACCGGCTTCTTTTGGCACAAACCCCGCTATACCCGGGCGAATGATACCCTCAATCGCTTTTATTGTGAACATGGCACCAACGTGCATAGCGCCGGTGTTACCTGCTCCGCAAAAAGCTTGCACCTGGCCCGATTTCAGAAGCCCGTAACCAATCGGTATACTTGAATTAGGTTTAGTAGAGAATGCCTTGGTTGGATGTTCACCCATCTGAATGACATCATCCGCATGCATAATTTCTATGTTGTCAACTTTGATTTGAAACTCATCAAGTTTTTGTTGAATAAGTTTCTGTTGGCCAATAAGTACCAGGCTGCACCCTTCAGGTAATTCAGAGCTGGCAAGCCCCGCACCCTGAACAGCCGAATCAGGGGCAAAGTCGCCCCCCATTGCATCTAATGCAATTTTCACGATGGACTACCCTTAAGCTAGTACCTCTTTCTCCATTACTACTTTACCCTTATAATACAGTTTGCCTTCGTGCCAAAAAGCGCGATGGGGCAGATGGAATTCGCCTGTGGTAGGGCAAATAGCTAAGTTCTTAGCGGTGGCCTTTACATGTGTTCTTCGCTTATCTCTTCTTGATTTTGATATTTTCCTTTTAGGATGAGCCATTATTATAACTTTTTATGTCCTTGTATTTTTTACTTTTTCAATTTCTTTAGTTGTTCCCATCTCGGATCTGAACCTTCAGTGGTGTTTTCATTAAACGATGAATATATAAGTTCATCTTCCCCTGAATCCTCTCCATACCTGGGGTGTAACTTCTTCATGGGAATTGATATATGAATAAATTCATATATGTATTGCGCCAAACCCAGGCGTTGGGTATCCCGATGAATTATTACAATATTATCGTCCAGCTCAATATCTTCTTCTCCAAATTTGAAGATCAGATCTTCTTGCTTTTTGATGTTAAAGTAAAATGCTTCCAAGCTACGGTCGCATTCTAATTTAACGGTCACATCTATTATGAAAAGGATACTGATAAACGTTTCCTTTTTATTTAATTCAATATTGATTTTACCCGTTCCCTCTTCTATCTCACTTTCTTGCATTTCAGTAAAGAAAGTATGATCAATATTGAACTCGTAATGATGTTCTCCATTGCTAAGTTTAAAAATGTCAATTTTAAACTTTCCCGATTCCCTCATAACACACCTCAAAATTGAGTTTGCAAACTTAAGAAGATAATTCGAAATAAGTAACTTAGAAAAAAATAATGGTACCTAGGCGTACTCTTTAAAAACGCTATTTTTCAATTCTACTATGTCTAATTGGTAAATCGAATCCTTAAGGAACTCTACCACATCCTTTTTGAACCCCAGTTTAATGGCTATATCCTTACAAAAGACCAGTTCATTTTCAAATATTTTTTTATCCGCCAGCATCAGATCGATTAGGTTGTATAAATAGTCAAATCGCTGATCATCTGAAAGTGCACCTAATGTACCGATAGGCTCTGGATTTCTAATTAGCTCCTTAACTTCATCTTGAGGAAACTTTCTTCGTTTTGCTAAATCGAAAATACGTTTCCTTTCCAATGGGGAAAAATGTTTATCTACTTCAGCCAATTGTATGAGAATGTTGAGTTGCTTCCGTGTTACAATATCCATTATCTATTCAAGATGATCCTAAATTTAACCTTTTTGTTCTGTCGAACATAATGCCCAATAAGACTTTCAATGTCTAAATATAAGAATTACGCAAATGGTTAATTTCGGTTTTCTTTTCTGCACTTGTGAATATCGTAAGCCATCATTAAGGCGCTACGCATTGATGATTCGTCAGCGATTCCCTTACCAGCAATGCCGTATGCCGTGCCATGGTCAGGCGAGGTACGGATAATCGGAAGACCGGCCGTGTAGTTCACTCCGGATTGAAAGGCCATTGTTTTAAAAGGAATAAGCCCCTGATCATGATACATAGCTAGTATACCATCAAATTTTTTGAACTCACCTTTACCAAAAAAGCCATCAGCCGGGAATGGACCAAACACAAGGTGACCATTATCCTTGAAATTTGTGACTACCGGACGAATTAGTTCATTTTCTTCGCTACCCAAAAGCCCTTCTTCTCCGGCATGAGGGTTTATGCCTAATACGGCCACCTTAGGTTTACCAAGGCCGAAGTCTTTTTTAAGTGACTGGTTTAGAATGTTAATTTTGCTTTCCAAAAGTTCTTTTGTCAGGCTGCCCGATACCTGCTTTAGTGGTATATGACCTGTTGCCACACCTATTCTTAGTTTTTCACTTACCATTAACATTAAACTGTCTTTTTGCTCAGCCATACTGGTGAAAAACTCTGTATGCCCGGGAAAATTGAAATCCTCAGACTGGATATTATTTTTGTTTATTGGAGCTGTGACTACCGCATCAATTATGCCTTCCTTTAAATCTTGGCTTGCTTTTTTTAGCGCCTCCAGTGCAGCTTTTCCGGCGTTTTTCCGATCTGACCCGGCCTCAATCTCGATCATTTCCTGCCAGCAATTAACCACGTTGGTTTTCTTTGGGTGCAGGCCTTGTTCTCTTTTCACTTGACTGTACTGAAAATCTTCAAGATGAAGTGCTTTTCTATAATAGGATAAAACCTTGGTGGAGCCATAAACAACGGGTGTGATGTATTTCGTGAGCCGATTATCACGGAGCACTTTGATGATAACCTCCGGTCCGATACCATTTACATCGCCTATGGTTATTCCTATTTTAGGAGTTTTACTTACCGCTGATTCGCTCATTATTTGTCTATATTTACTGTCTAGTGACCACGTTTGCTACACTGCAAAAATCGAAAGTTACATCATTCTTTATTTATCAGAAACATGGTCAAAGCCAAAAAACATTTAGGTCAGCATTTCCTCAAAGACGAATCCATTGCATTACGAATTGTTGAATCCTTGCGGTCTATGGATCAGGTCATTCTTGAAATAGGTCCTGGTACGGGTGTGCTCAGTCAGTTTTTGTTTGAAAGAGTAAATGAGCTTTTTCTTTTAGATGTGGATACGGAATCCGTGCGCTTCCTTTTAAAAAAGTATCCTCAGCATGCAGACAGAATTATAGAAGGTGATTTCCTTAGAAATGAATTGTCGTTTTTACCCACTAACTATTCTGTTATAGGCAACTTCCCCTATAACATATCTTCTCAAATCTTTTTCAAAATCCTTGAACAGCGTCACCGTGTGCACGAGGTAGTTTGTATGCTGCAAAAAGAAGTGGCAGTTAGACTGTGTTCTCCTCCGGGCAATAAGCAATATGGTATTCTGAGTGTTTTGTTACAGGCATTCTATGATTTGGAATATATGTTTGATGTTTCTCCGGATGTTTTTGATCCTCCACCAAAGGTGTTTTCAGGTGTTATTCGCATGAAAAGAAATGCAAACAAAGATCTGGATTGCGATTTTTCAGTATTCAAAACAGTGGTTAAACAAGGATTTCAAAATAGGAGGAAAACATTGCGCAACGCGCTAAAACCTCTAAGTTTGCCAGCTGAAATTTCTGAACTTGAGATCTTAAATAGACGGGCGGAAACGCTTTCTTACCAGGAGTTTATAGGTTTAGCTAAACTAGTGGAGCATTGGAAGAATTAATGCCATTTGAACTTTCAATAGAGTTTCGTGAACGATTTCACCTAGCCGTTCAGGAAAACGACGATGTATTCATCACTGAAAGCCTTTCAGGAGTTAAGCCTGCTGATATTTCTGCCTTACTGGAAGAGTTTGACTCCTACGAATCTAAATATGTCATTGATATTCTCTCTCCGGATGACAGAGCTGAAATTATCAATGGACTTGAACCTGATACTCGAGAAAAGTTTCTAAAGTTATTCTCACATGAGGAGCTTACGTCCGTCATTGTTAACCTCGACTCTGATGATGCTGTAGACTTGTTGAACGAGCTTCCTTTAGTTGACAGGGAGAAAGTGATTGCCGGGCTTGATAATAACGAAAAAGAGGCAAATATACTTGACTTGCTGCGCTATGACGAAGATGTAGCAGGTGGCCATATGGCCAAAGAACTCATTAAGGCTAATCATAATTGGACTATAGTTCAGTGCATTGAAGAAATTAGAAGGCAGGCTGAAAGTGTTCAAAAAGTTTATTCCGTTTATGTGGTGGATGATCACGATATCCTTTTGGGGCGAGTGTCCTTAAAAAGGATTATTTTGGCTAACGATCATACTAAAATCGGAGATATCTATGAGCCTGATCAGATTTCGGTAGAAACTTTTGTTTCTGAAGAGGAAGTAGCTCAGCTTATGCGCAAGTATGACTTAGATGCCATTCCGGTGGTTAATGTACAAGGTAAACTTATGGGAAGAATCACCATAGATGACATTGTAGATGTAATTACTGAATTGGCGGAAGAAGAACGTAATGCTATGGCCGGTATTACAGAAGATGTTGAGGAGGATGACAGCGTATGGATGCTGACCAGGGCGCGTCTCCCCTGGCTTATAGTTGGGGTCTTCGGAGGCTTTATAAGCGCAAAGTTTATTGGTGTTTTTGAGGAAGATCTGATGCGCATAACGGCCATTGCATTTTTTATTCCACTAATTCAGGCTACAGGTGGCAATGTAGGAATTCAGTCTTCATCGATAGTGGTTCAGAGTCTGGCAAACCCATCTGTGTTTAGTGATAATTTGTTTAATAGGTTGCTCAAGGTTCTTCTTGTTGCCGTATTAAATGGACTGGTGCTCTCCTTGATGGTTTATGGGTTTAATATAATAACCGGGGGTACGGGAGATTTGGCCACTGTAGTTTCGCTGGCGCTTTTTGGCGTTGTTATTATTGCCTCATTCTTAGGTACTTTAACCCCGTTAATCTTAGATAAATTTGGTTTTAACCCTGCTCTTGCATCTGGTCCGTTTATTACTACTCTGAATGACTTGCTAGGGTTAGCGGTATATTTTTACACCATTCATTTAATTCTATAATGAAGTGTCTGATAGTAGATAATATGCATGAAAGCATATTACCAATGCTTGAAGAGATTAATTTAGAGGCAGATTATCGCCCGGAAATAACTCGTAAGGAGATACTGGAAATTATTGGCCGGTATCAAGGACTGATAATAAGGAGTAAAACGGTAGTGGATCAAGAATTCATCCATAGAGCCGATAATCTAAAATTTATAGCAAGGGCGGGTGCAGGCATAGATAAACTTGATATCCAGGCTATCGAAAAAGCGGGAATAGGAGTATTGAATGCCCCGGAGGGAAACCGAAATGCCGTGGCAGAACATGTAATGGCAATGGTGCTCTCAATGGCCAATAACTTAAGTAAATCTGATAAAGAGATAAGGGCAGGCATCTGGGATCGGGAAGGAAATCGCGGTTGGGAGCTCTCAGGAAAGACCATCGGATTATTGGGCTATGGCTTCATGGGTATGGAAGTGGCGCGCAAGATGAAGCTTATGGGCTGCAATGTTCTGGCATATGACAAATATAAAAGCTCATTTTCAGATGAATATGTACGGGAAGTTTCCATGTCAGAAATATATGCAGAGGCCGATATCTTTAGTATACATGTACCGCTGACATCTGAAACAAAAGGGTTGATTAACGCCGATTACCTTACAAGGTTTAAAAAGCCTGTATATATTGTCAATACAGCACGGGGAGAGATACTGGTTCTTCATGATCTTTTGCAATTGCTCGAAAGCGGGAATATACAAGGCGCGGCTTTGGATGTTTTGGAAAATGAGAAGATTAAGCATCTGCCGAAAAATCAACAGATCACTTTTGAAAGATTGATTAAATCAGAAAAAGTTCTTTTTTCCCCCCATGTAGCAGGCTGGACTTTTGAATCCTATACCGGTATTAATGAGATACTCAAGAAAAAAATACAAAAGTATATTATGGCAATTAAGGGCTAATTATTCATGTCACCAGAACAAAGAACCCTTAAGAGTTTCATTTTTATTCTCAATTTCATTAATATCGTTATCACGACTTTTTTTTAAGTGTAAGTATTTAGATGTTTTTAAATAATCAGTACAATAAATTAAGGGATTATGTGAACTCAGTGATTGAGAAGCCAATTCTTACGTCCTCAATTGTTTTGGGGGTACTGACAGTAATTGTACTTGCTCTTAGTTTTAAATACTACTTACAGGATTTTGATACTTTCTTTGGGCAAGTGCTCGCCGAGGCCCATGGAATGCTTTTCGATATTGCGGTTATCGGTATTTTGATATTTTGGTTGAATAAAAATGGTGATGTAAGGCAGCGTATTCGAACCTATAGAGATGAGATCGATGACTTTAGGCTGTGGGAGTCTGAAGAGGCTGCGTTCCGCACGGTAGGAAATATAAAGAGGTTAAACAGGCACAGTATCAATGAAATTAACTTAGTCAACTGTCATTTGTCAAGAACTAACCTGAACTATGTTAATCTCAAAGGGTCAAATTTAAATTCCGCTGATGTAAGCAATGCTTTTCTAATAGAGACCAATCTGGAAAATACACGCCTGAATCAAACCAACCTGGAAAACTCTAATCTTAATCAGGCGCTTTTAATGGGAGCCTACGCAAGCGGAGCAAATTTTAAAGACGCTTATTTAATTAAGGCCCAGCTGCAAAATGCCTTCTTGATTAAGACGGATTTTTCGAATGCATTTTTAATGGAGGCTGATCTTACCGGCTGCTACCTCACGGGCGCTGATTTTAACGATGCCAGCTTATACAAAGCCGACCTGAGAGGTGCCAAAGGGCTTACCATAGAACAACTGACCAAGGCCAAAACACTCTATTTGGCAAAGTTTGATGAAGACATACTTGCACAGATAAAATCTGATATCCCCGAGCTGGTTGGCAAGTAATTCATTTGCGATTATTCAAGATTAATCTACCTTTGTCTTCTTAAATCAATGATTTTACCAGAAACGGTTGCAGTGTTGTGGCCGTTCTTTGTTTTTATAGAGTCGTAGAGAAAAGGATTATGAGCAACGTAGCGTATTATACAAAAGAAGGGTTAGATAAGCTTAAAAGTGAATTAAATGATCTGAAAACCAGAGGTAGGGCTGACATAGCAAAACAAATTGCCGAGGCTCGCGATAAAGGTGATCTTAGTGAAAATGCTGAATATGATGCCGCCAAAGACGCTCAGGGGCACCTTGAAGCTAAAATTGCACAACTTGAAGAAGTAGTTGGCAATGCCAGAGTAATAGATGAGAACTCGATTGATACCTCGAAGGTATCCATTCTGTCAAAAGTTAAAATAAAAAATAAGAAGAATGGAGCGTCTTTTACTTACACATTAGTTTCTGAAGAGGAAGCCGATTTAAAAGCAAGTAAAATATCCGTACAGTCCCCAATAGGTAAGGGTTTATTAGGGAAAAAGGCAGGTGAATCGGCTAAAATAAAAACCCCCGGAGGAGAAATTGAATTTGAAATTCTTGATATATCGCTTTAATGCCTTCAATATTTACACGCATAATCAACCGTGAAATACCCGGTCATATTTTGGCGGAAGATGACCGGCATATTGCATTTCTCGATATTAATCCGCTGGTAGTTGGCCACAGCCTGATTGTGCCAAAAAGGGAGGTGGACTATATTTTTGATTTAGAAAATAATGAATTAGCCAACTTGAATGTCTTTGCGAAAAAAATAGCTAAAGCTATTGAGCGAGCCGTACCCTGTTTGCGCATAGGTGTCGCAATCATCGGGTTGGAAGTGCCGCATACTCATATTCATTTGGTGCCGCTTAATAATATGGACGATATAAACTTTGCTCGTCCCAAGCTCAATCCATCTGAGGACGAACTTTCCGCAGTAGCGCAAAAAATCAGAAAAGCTTTATAAAAAGTCTATATCCACGTTGTACGGGAACTTCATAAGCATCTGAAGTCCTTCTTCTACCTTCAGGTCCTCAAAGAGTATTCTATACAAGACTTCCGTAATAGGTACCGTTACTTTATGAGAATTAGCATATAGCTTGGCTATTTGCACGGTATTTACTCCTTCTGCCACTTCTTCCATGGTTTCAAGTATTGTGTTGAGGCTATCACCCTGAGCAAGACGATAGCCTACTGTGAAGTTTCGGCTCATAGTACTATTGGAGGTAGTCACCAAATCTCCTATGCCAGCTACACCCAGGAAGGCAGGTACGTTTCCGCCCATAGCCTTGCCCAGGTGAATCATTTCTACCATACCCCGACTAATCAGAAGACCCTTGGCATTTTCCCCCAGACCCAATCCACTAAGTGCCCCCGAAGCTATGGCGATGATATTTTTCAGAACTCCGGCCAGTTCTATGCCAATGAGATCCTTATTTCCATATACCTGAAAGTAATCGTTGCGGAGTAGGTTAATGCCCTGGGTGATCACCTCGTCATAATGGCTTGCCACAACAGTGGCCGCTGGTTGGTTAGAACTCATCTCTTTTGCGATATTTGGCCCCGCCAGACATCCTATCCTCACTACTACGCTTTCATCCATAATCACCTCACTCATGGTCATTACATTTTCCCGATCAATAGAAGTGATGGCACTTAGGTCCTTGTTATTTGGTAATAAAATGTCCAACCCTTTGGTGCCATGTATCAATATATGGTAGGGATACAGGTAAGGCGAAAGCTGCTGCATCACACTTCTGAAAGCAGACGAGGGTACAATCGGGAATATAATATCACAGAGATTAGCCAGGTAACTAATATCTCCTGTCGGGGTAATATTTTTATGAATTGGCTTATTCCTGTGTACCCTGGTTTCCGCAATGCTTTTAACAATTACAGGATCCCTGGAAAATAGCAGTACTTCAGTTTTTTCTGCAAGAATATTTGCTATGGCCGTACCAAAACTTCCTGCACCAATAACCCCAACCGGCTTGTTAGAATTCTTTTTCGAGGTCATATCCGTCCGTTCGATTGTGATAGTAATACAGTGTATTTAAATCCTGTGTGGTAATTTTCCCTTCCTTGGATAACAACAGAGGCCGTTTAGAATGATACATTCCTACATTAGTAATGCCGGTTAAAATTACATCGTCAGGGTTGCCTTTTAAATGGCCGGCAACTTCTACTTTATTCGCTTTTTTGAGTTTAAAGATACACTCACGAACCTTAATGAAAGCTTCTCTGAAATCAGCATAATCAATGATCAGCTCTTCCTCAGGCAGCCTTAGGAAATCATATAGATCCAATTTGTGATATTGCTTTTTCCAAAGGTTGAACGCTGTAAATGCTACTAAATGGCTGGCGAAAATACGGTTAATTCGGTGAAACTCTCGTACAATGATTTCGCTGAGTTTTCTTGTGTATTCCTGATCTCGTTGTTCGTCAATCGTTATTTCGCCATTGGAGACAAAATAGTGCCTTGTATTAATTATTCTGCCTTTGGTATCTATGCTGTTTCCGTTGCCATCAACGTAATTTCCCAGTAAATCCATGCCATTGCCTACGGATACGGATATGTTTGAACCCTTTGTGAAAAACTTCACCAGAAACTTCACCATCTTATAAGAGGTAGAGTATTCGTCATTTTCTACATAGTACCTTTCCTGGCCCTTTATACTCAAGTAATCCTTGATAAGGTTCGGCGCCTCCAAAACGAAATTATAGTTAATGGTAACCGGTACTACAAATATTTTTCTTCCATCATTATCAGGGTGTCGGGTAAAAATGGATCGCTGAGCTTCCATGGCAGTTCCCAACAGCCCCAGCTTCAGACTGTTTTCTATCTTCCCTGATCTCGACCTGGTGCCTCCCGGGAAAAAAAGGCTGTGCGCTCCTTCTTCAATAGCCACTTTAGAATAGGTTTTCAGCGTCTCCAGGTAGATCGGATTTTTTTTTCGGCGGTCTACCTTGTAAGCCCCAAGACTCTCCATGAAATAGGCCAGAATTCTAATATTAAAAAGATTCAGGCCGGCGCCGTAAATAAAAGCCGGAAGACCCAAAACATGTATTATCCAGCCAATGAGGATAGAATCCAAATTGCTGAAATGGGTAGGTACCATAACTACTGTACCTAGTTTGGCCAATTTCCGAAGTTGCTTAGCCTTGCCTTTAATTTGAATTTTGTCGTTAAGTGTGTACTGGTTTTTAAAAAGGGCTTTAAAACCTCCGATTCTGGTGGCGTTTAACAACCGCTTAAATCCAAATTTTATAATTTCTCTTGCTAACCTATACCGGCTTTTTTTGAAGTTGCCCGCTATTTCATTGGCATACCTGGAGATAATTCTTCTAAGTATTTCCTCTTCCTTACGGGTGGCATCTTTGTTTCCTACAAGATCTACGAGTTCGTGCTTGATTTTATTCCAAAAAGAGTAATCATCCTCAGGGTCAATGGCCCAGGGGTTTTTTTTAATCCTGAGCTTTTCGAGATAAAGTGTGGTTTCTAATTCTTCTCTCAAACTATGACCGCGCTGAACTTTGATCAGCTTTTGAAAAGCCTCTTCAGAAATTTGTTCAATAAGCTGTTTCCTGTTATTGCTCAGGCGTACAACAGGCCATTCCTGCGTGCCTGCCAATATGGGTTTGTATTTTTTTTGTTTGCCCTCCTGATTAGACTTCATTAAAATCTCTTATGCCACCAAAGATAGTGGAAAGAATTAACTAGGTGGGTTCTTTTCAGAGTGGTAATGGATGAGAAAATCTTTTCTAACCGGGCCTGTAAGATAGGGCGCCAACTTTCCATCCGGGTTTTTCTTATAAGTGACTTGAGCGCCTGCAGAGAGCGGTTCCAGAATAAAGATGTTTTTCCCAGTTAGCTCTTCAACGTTTTCTTTTAGTTCAATGCCGTTTTTGAAATCAATTATTTCGTTTCCATCCCTATGTAACTCCTCGTTGCATTCGAGATAGAACCTTGGTTCGCCTTTTTGGTACTTGATTTTAGTAGTGAAGTCTACAAAGGCCTTTAGGTTTGCGCTCGGTGAATTAATAAAAAAGTCATATTCTTTAATAGAGGTAGTAATGGATAGCGTATTTCTTCCTTCAAGTCCATAATATACCAAAAGAACTCCCGCCATAAATGAGACTAACATCGTCCATACATGGAGTAAGTCATTAATTAATGCGATCAGGGATAGCGGCGTTATTATGCCGCCAAGGATTAAGGGTAATAATAGAAGTTTCTTTTTAAAAGAAACCCCGGACACAAGCGATAGATCGAATGTATGTATTCGGCCATTAATATTGATAAAGAGCTTTTTAAAAGACAGATAGCATACTTTATTCATGGAGCCCTGCTCAAGCGGGCACTCCGCTATGATAGGTTCATTGTCTATGACCATGATCTTACTCGATTGCCCTTTGTAAATCGGTGTTCATATTTCTGAATCGCTCAGCAGCGCTTTGAATGAAATCTTCTGAAACAATGGCTTCCACCTCCTCTAAATTCATTACATCGAATTCATCTAGCTTAAAAGTCTGCTCAAGATTATCTTGCTCTAGTTTTATGATGTACTTACCGTTCCATTGGAAAAAGGATATTCGACAAAGCCTATGTTGAATCTCTTTAATTACGCGCATATTGTAGTTTGTTAAGCATGATTTTTGTTTATGACTGGAAAGAATTCAAGGTATATGTAACTAATTCTTTAATTTTAATGTTCAATACTAGCGCAAAGAAAATTCAAAAATCAGCATTGAAAACCAAAAAAAATATTTCCGGGTTAAAGGTTTTGTTCGCCTTGGTTTTAGCTGTTCTAACATCTTCAGCCAATGAAGTGTATGCCACCCACCTTCGCGCGGGTGAAATCATTGCCGAGCGGGTAAATTGCCAGGGTACAACGTTTAGGATAACAATAATTGTATATACTGATACGGGCTCCGAGGTTAGGTTTGGAGAAGGTGTTTTAGACTTTGGTGATGGGTCCGACCCCTTTGTTCTGCCCATTATTGAAAACGGGATTGCGTCACGATTACTACCTAATGGTACCCTGGATAATCAACCTATTGATATTGACGGTTTAGGAAATGAGGTTTCATCGGCCTCTTTTACGATAGAGCATACTTATGGTTCACCACTACCCTTTTACACTATAGGTTATACGGAACCTAATCGCAACGAAGGTATTCTAAATGTGGATAATTCGGTGAACACCACTTTTCATTTAGAGACTCAAATTACTTTGGACGCTTCTTTAGGGTGCAATAATTCACCGGTATTGTCAATACCACCTATTGATAGGGGCTGTCCTGGTGTAGCATTCTTTCATAATCCGGGCGCTTTCGATCCCGATGGCGATAGTTTGGCTTTTGAAATAGTAATACCTAAAAAAGATGCTGATAGTAATGTAGATGGCTATGAGCCCGTGAATGATGCTATGTTTTACGAAAATTTCGGACAAGGAAACGAAGCTCAAGATGATGAGCCTGTATTTGAAATCGATCCCATAACTGGGGAAGTACGTTGGGATGCTCCCGGGCGTCAGGGTGAATATAATATAGCTTTTGTAGTAAGGGAGTTTCGTTTTCTCTTTGATGCTTGGCGGCCTCTGGGTTTTGTTCGGAGAGATATGCAGATTATTATTGAAGACTGTGATAATGAGCGACCTGAATTAGTACAGCTGCCTGATTTATGCGTTGAAGCAGGAACACAAATAGACCAGTTGATTGATGGCATGGATCCTAACGGTGATGATGTAGTCATAGAAATGTCGTCTCAGGTAGAGCAATTTGGAGCGGTTTTACTGGAAGACGGGGATACCTTGGATTCACCGGCTCAGGTACGTTTTCTGTGGGATACAGAATGTGCCGATATTAGAGATCAACCCTACCAGGTATTTTTCAAAATAAGAGACATACCGGAAGAAGGTCCAAACTTGGTAAGTTTTATGACCTGGAATATCACTGTCGTTGGCCCACCCCCTGTTTGGCCTCCTGATCCTGATTCACTATTTCAGGAGGGACAAGCCTTACGATTGAATTGGGAAAGCTATGAATGTCAAAACGCTGAAGAAATCCAGGTGTGGCGCAGGGTTGATACAAATCCTTATATACCTGAGGAATGTGAGACCGGGATACGCGAAAATGCCGGGTATGAATTGATAGCTACCCTGCCGGACAATGTTAGTACCTACCGTGATGAAGACCTTGATGCGGCTGCCAGGTATTGCTATAGACTAGTAGCAGTTTTCCCTAATCCACCGGGTGGTGTAAGTGTAGTTTCTGAGGAGCGCTGTTTTTCATTCGTGCCTGCCGAAGAGCCTGTAATTACTCACGTTTCTATAGAAACTACCAGCGATACTAATGGTGAAATCATTGTTACCTGGCATGCTCCTTTGGATAGTGGTACGCTCGCTCCCCCATTTACCTATCGTATAGAGAGAGCTGAAGGCTTTACCGGAAATAGCAATCTGACATTGATTGATGAAATTGAAGTTAATGTACTTGATGCTTCAGTCGATAGTATAGGCTATCGCGATACAGGCTTAAATACCTTAGATCAGGTGTACAACTACAGAATAACATTGGTTGATCCTGGTTCTGCTGATGACCTGGTATCTGCAACAGCTTCAAGTGTAAGGCTGGAGCCTACGCCGCAATTTGGTCAAATACAACTGAACTGGGAGGCAGATGTGCCATGGTCGAATACTATTGCCGTTCCACCTGCTGGTACTGAGCATCTGATTTACCGAGGGCTGGAAGGTCAGTTGGATGATGAGCTAACTTTTTTAGCCAGCGTTGACGTCAATCAATTCGGGTTTGAATTTATCGATTCCGTTGGGTTAAATGATGATCAGGTCTATTGCTATCGTGTATTAACACGTGGTACTTACGGAAATCCTGAGATTCAGGGACCTTTGTTAAGGCCTTTAGTGAATTTTTCACAAACAGTATGCGCTCAACCCAGCGATTCTATACCCCCATGTGCTCCTACATTAGTTTTGGATGTTCGAGATTGTGAGCAATATTTAAATTCAAATACCTGCTCTAATAGTAATTTCCAAAATGAACTGACCTGGATAACGGATTTTTCGGATGAATGCCAAAATGATGTGCGTGAGTATATTATTGAATATGCACCCACTACGCAAAGTGAATTTAACGTTATTGGTACTGCCAGAAGTGAGCGATTTTTACATGAAAATTTAATATCTTTCAAAGGGTGCTACAGGGTAAAGGCAGTAGATAGATCAGGTAATGAAAGTGAATACAGTAATGTTTTCTGTGTAGATAACTGTCCGTATTATGAATTACCGAACGTTTTTACTCCGAACTCCGATGGATGTAATGATCAGTTCAGAGCCTACAGCGATACAAATGTTAACGGTGAAGACGGACCTATCGGTGTATGCGGGGTTGTAGATGCTACAAAATGTGCTCGGTTCGTTGAGTCGGTAGAATTTACAGTTTATAATCGATGGGGTAATCCCGTTTACACCTATACCGGTAGACGAGGAACAGAGAACAGTATTTTAATTAACTGGGACGGCCGAGGAGACAATGGAAATGAGTTAGCCGCAGGAGTATATTACTATCTTGCTAAAGTGACTTTTGATGTAGTTGATCCAAATACTGCCGTTCAAGACATAAAGGGATGGGTTCAAATTCTAAAATAGAAAAGGACATTATCCTGTTTGACGGAGTCTGTAACCTATGCAACGGCGCCGTCAACTTTATTATAGACCGGGATCAGAAGGGGCAATTTAAGTTTGCTGCGCTTCAGTCTGAATTTGCTAAAGATAAACTCTCCGGTACTACTATTGATGCAGATAAATTAGATACTATAGTGCTTTTGCAAAGCGATGGTAGCGTTAAATCTAAAAGCTCCGCTGCGTTACATATTGCTCGAAAATTAAACGGCCTTTGGCCGGCTTTATACTTATTCATGATTTTTCCTAGGTTTTTTAGAGACTGGGTTTACAACATCGTAGCAAGAAACAGATATCGCTGGTTTGGAAGAACTGACCAGTGCAGAATGCCTTCTCCTGAGCTTACTAAGAGGTTTATTCTCGACGCTTAATACCTTTTTGTCAATAGGGTAGACAAGTCTTATTTTCGCAGAATAACTTTAATCACGTAAATATGACAGCCTACATTTTCCCAGGTCAAGGTGCCCAATTTTCAGGCATGGGCAAAGACTT
>JBCDHA010000005.1:0-26981 GCA_038750705.1 Bacteroidota bacterium | reverse complement strand
GAGATCAAAGAGAACGACAACGTACAATACGAAGTAGAACAAGGGCGTAAAGGCCTTAACGCAGTGAATGTAGAAGTAGTAGACTAATTATATATTTTACCGCAGTACCAAACGCGATCCATTCCGGGTCGCGTTTTTTTTTTTTAAAAGGGTAGCCTTAGTGCTTATGCGAGAAAGAGTTTATGATTGAATAAGCGAGACACGCTGGAAGTAGAATAGCTAAGTTTTGGACATTTCAAAACGAAAATAACGAAACAAGGATGTAATTTTTAATATCAAAAACAAACTTTTTTGTTCAATTATTCGAAGCAAATAGCTTTTAAATTGAATTAAACTTTAACGTATTGAATTAGTTCAATGTACTTTTTTTGTTTTTTAAACCTTTCTTTCTTCCAGATGTCATTACTAGATTTGCGGCCTGAAAATGATATAAACAAATAATGTCTAAAAATGTTTCGTTGGCTTTATTCGCCTTGCTTTTTATAGGGCTATCGGGCCTTTATTATCTTCACTTTTCTGCGCAAAAAATTGTCTATGTAGATTCGGCACGCCTGATCAACGGCTATCAGGGCATGCTAGATGCTCGCAATGCCTACCAGAAAAAAGCGCAAATATGGCAGGGTAATGTAGATACGTTAGCCAACGAAGTGCAAAAAGCCATTACGGACTATGAGAAAGAAAGTACGGCTTTAACAAAAAAAGAAAAAGAGCTTTCTCAAGAGCTTATACGCACGAAGCAGAAAAGGTTAGCGGATTACCAAAAAGCCATTAGCGACAAAGCTGCCCAAGAGGACGGTCAAATGACTTCAGCGGTACTGGAAGAAATCAATGCTTATCTCAAGTCGTATGGCGAAAGCAGGAATTATCGAATCATAATAGCGGCCACGGAGTATGGCAATGTGGCCTACGCAGCCGATGGCCTCGACATCACCGATGAAGTACTGAATGGATTGAACAACGAATATGCCGGACAGTAAATTAGAACCTCATGCCACTCTTAACGGCCGGCAGATGGGCTCCACGCAAATGAAATACACCCAGTGGCTTGTTATGGTACTTTGCATGTGCCTCTCACTGGCCTGTACGCGCACCTACCTCTCGGAACACGAACTACAAGCCTACATCCAGGAAAGTGAAGAACTGTCCAAAACAAAAGTATACAAAGGCTATCAAATAACCGTAAGCTACAAGCCCAACGACTTACTCATTGCCCAGGAGTTGGGTGGTGAGGAGGCAAAGTCGTTTATCCAACTGACTGAACTGAGAAAGAAATATCAAGATTACGAATATTTCATTTTGAGCCTTTCCAAAGAAAACAAAGAAGCCTTGTACAAAGCGGGTGGCGGGTACGACCAATTCAGCGACTTAGTACAAACCCTTTCCTTTCGGATGGGCAACTACGTAAATATGACCACGTCCGGCAGTGATACCATAGAAGTAGCCGACTACGTATTTCCAAGAACGTACGGCATGGGAGCAGCTACGAATTTGATGTTCGTCTTTAACAAGAAAAACGCCGAAGACGATGAATGGATGCAGTTTAATTTAAAAGAGTTTGGCATGGGCCTGGGCAATAAGACATTTCGGTTCAGGCGAGCGGACCTTGAACATGTGCCAAAAATAGATTTTACGGTTAAGAAATAAACAACAGTCTCAAGTATTGAGATTCATGAAAAATAAATTTGAAAAAATCCGAGTACCCGGTGCTCATACTCAAGACTAAATACTAAAGACTAAATACTAAATACTAGTAAAAAGAATGTTTAGAAAAAGAAAATTAATACGGATCATAGCTCTCTTCTTCACCCTGGAGCTCATGTTGGACATAGCTATGCCTTATGTGAGCTATGCCCTTACTTCAGGTCCCACGGCTCCGGAGGCCACCAGCTTTGAACCGGTGGATACTACCGATATGGTAAACTTGGCTACGGGCGACTTGGTATATAATATTCCATTATTAGAAGTGCCCGGTCCTTCGGGTGGTTATCCTTTATCATTGTCTTATCATGCCGGCATACAACCGAATATGGATGCTTCGTGGGTAGGTTTGGGCTGGACACTGAATCCTGGTGCCATAAGTCGTACGGTGAGCGGGTATCCCGATGATCACAACGCCATTTCAGGTACACAACGGACTTTTTGGGAAGGTGGAGAGACACATACCATAGAAGTTGGAGGTGTAATAGGAGTAGCTGGGGCAGTGGGAGTATCGGCCGGTCTGTCAATTGCACATGATACGTACAGAGGCTTTGGTGTTGGCCATTGGGTTGGTGGAAATATAGGACTTGATGTTGGTTCTACAAGGTTGAATGCTGGAGTAAACGCCAGGGCTGGAGTTTCAGCTTTCGGAAGCCCTTATGCAAGCGCTGGAATTGGAGTTGGAATAGGTCTGACCAAGGACAATGCATTGGAATTAGGCTTGAATGTCGGAGTGAAGGTCAATAATAATGGAGTAAGTGGTTATGCCAGTTCTAGAGTAAGTGTTGATTATGGTAATAATAAAAGAGGTAGGGATTTAGGTAGTGCAAGCTTAGTAGGAGCATCCATAGCCACTTCACGTAATACTGTAAGTGGGCATATTTCTGTGGGAGGCGCTTCCAAATTACATAATAGCAAAGCTGGAAAAGTAAGTTCTGAGTCTTGGGATATTACTCCTCCATTACCCTTAATCCATTTATCTTATGGATACCAACGCTATTGGGTTGACGAGACAGAAGTCACCAGTACCAATGGTAGTTTGTATTATCCTAAAACATCACAAGGAGATTATAAAACAGTGGCCTATGATACTTATTCACTTTTGGACCCCAATCTTGATGGCGGCATAGTTGACAATCCGGATGCAGATAAGGTATTAGGTGGGTCATTCCCTGACTACGATAGCTACAGTGTGACAGCTCAAGGGCTGGGAGGCAATATGAGGCCCTACTACTATCAAGGATATTTAGCCAGGCAAAGTAAGTTTGATGAAGATCAAAATCACTATGAAGTACGACATCAACACTTAGGTTACAATAATCGTAAGCCACAATTCAGATTTGTGGGTGACTTTTCTAATACCTATGATTATAACAGACCGGATGGTGAGGGTTTCACAACTACTAGTTCCGACATTGATTATTCATTTGGAGGTGCCTATACTGCAGGTGAGGATGGCTTTGGCTATGACGCAACCAATAATCAGCTGGCTGGCTCTAAGCATGTGGAATACTTTACGAATACAGACATAACCTCTGGTGACGCTATGCTAAAAGGCTTCATTGAAGCTGACGGTACAACAGGATTCAGCAGACCAAGTACTGTTACTAGTGGGCTTGAGGATCAAATAGGGGGATATAAGATTACGAATTCCAGTGGAGTTACTTATCACTATTCGTTACCGGCATATAGTTATGATGAATTTCAAAGAACTGATAATACGGAAGAGGCAGAAGGGCACGCATTCAATACAAGTTCCAAACCTACGGCTTACGCCTATACTTGGTTTCTAACCGGGGTAACCGGCCCGGACTTTGTGGACCGTGGAACACCAGGTGTATTGGATGACGAAGATTGGGGGTATTGGGTCTCATTTGACTACGGAAAGTGGAGCGACTCCTACCATTGGCGGAATCCTGCCACCGGTGCACATAAAGATGTAGATAGCAAATTCGAAACCTATTCTTCCGGTACAAAAGAACTTTATTACCTCAACCAAGTGCGAACTAAGACGCATACCGCATTTTTCCTAAAAGAAATCAGGAAAGACGCTAAGGGTGTAATTAAGGACAGTGAAGGCGGATGGGGCTTTGAAGATCCACCGCAAAGTTGTGGAGGTGGTGGAAGTGGGGGAGCTTGCTACAAACCGCCTCAAATTTTCAGTTCCAGCACCATGAGGTTATCTAAAATTCTATTGTATCAAAATGAGGCAATTGATTTTGATCTCAATCTGGTAATGCAAAATAGCCCATTGCCAGGCTTTGGGTATGGTACTACCACCAACCCTCAAGGCGCCTATTATCATTTTACCCAAAACGTTTTGGATTTGGAAGACTATGATGCCTCCACACTTTTAGGTTTTTATGAAGGCGCAGTGCGCAGTATTGAATTTGATCATTCCTATGATTTGATGCCTGGAACAACAAATAGTTTTGATTTCGACTACAATGCGCCTGACGCTGCTTCTATAGCAACAAAATATGGCAAGCTTACCTTGGATGCACTCAGTTTTAGAGGAAAACGAGATCAATCTATTATTCCTCCAATGAGCTTTAAGTATGAGAATGAAAGCGAGGCGTACAATAAGGATGCCTATGATATCTGGGGTTTTTACAAAAATGACTTTAATATAAATGATCTAGAAATTAATGAATCACTGGCTCGCTTTGTTACTAATGAATCAGCGTCAAAGATTAGTACATGGTCTTTGAATGAAATCACATCTTCATTGGGTTCCACTATTGGAATAGAGTATGAGTCGGATTCCTATGAAAAATCCATTTTGGCAAAGCAATCTCTGATGCGAATAAAAGATGCTATTAATCTAGGTTCTGGAAGAATAAAACTAATACTTTTTGAGGATCAATTTGATATTCAAAGTTTAGGAGACATTGAAGAAATTGGTGTTTATATAAGTAGGGCGTATTATTATCACAATTCGTCTTCAAGAAACTGCGATTGCGTATCTTCCTTTTTGGACGATATTGAGGAGTCCTATGTCTTAGGTGGACATAGCGAAAATGTTGTATATCCTGCAGTTGAAAGTTATGGTTTTGATTCTAATCTTGACACTAATTATATTATTGTTGATGATCAAGGCTTAGCTGAGGAAGTGTTCGGTTCTTTCAATTACAGCATTAAATGGCCATTTTCAGATGCCAATTGTCCTTTTTTTGATTGTGACTATCAATTCAATTCACCTGATTTTATTTTAGGAGGATTTGTAGTAGGTCCTCAAGCTAAAAGGTACGGTGGAGGTATTAGAGTTAAGTCTGTGAATATTGCATCTAACTCCTTTCAAAGAAATACAAGTTACAAATATACTAATGGGAAAACATCCTTCGAGCCATTCATTTTTTTGGAACCACTTGTAAATCCTGATTTGATCGAAGATCGAAATCAGGGAGATGCGACATGGGACCCTGTTAACGCTAAAAAGCGAATAGCAGGAGCCATAAATAAGAACTACTCTCGAGTATTAGCTAATTCAAGGGAAATAATTGCACCAGGCGTCATTTATGGCAAGGTTGGAGTTGAAGAATATGTAAATGACAACAAACTTCCGGGCTATACCGAATACGAATTCCAAACCTTCCAGGAGGATATGGTGAGTATTGATCCAGAGGATTTTGCAGAAGGATCAGGTGGAAACTTTCCTGATGATAACATCAACTTTACTACTACCAAGACCCGGAGGATCACGGTTAAGGACAAAATGAGTCAGGTGGGAGCGCTCAAATCAATCACCCTTTTTGATGACAATGGCAATAAAATATCTGAGACACTAAATCACTACCTGTTGCCTGAATCATTTGATTTTGAATCAGTGTTAAAAAAACAATTCAATAATCAAGGGAGGATAGAAGAGACTTTTGCCGAAGCGCGAATTGCTAGGGAAGAAGATGGTAACTATACACGTTTAGGGGTTTTAAGCGAACGAATACAATATCCAAATATTCAAACTGGTCAAACGAGTACTAATTACAAAACCGGGGTATCTACTACCACCAAGAATTTAGCCTTTGATTTTTTCTCTGGAAGTGTGACTAAAACCCTTACTATTGACAGCTATGGTAATTATCACATCGCTGAAATTACTCCTGCATACCGTAAGTATTCGAGTATGGGCTTGGCTATTGATGGCGGCGCCAATATGCTAACGCAAGAAGCCGCCGCCGTTAGCTATCTAAAGAGTTCTATCGGAGTGAATGAAATAAAACTTTATGCACAGGTTAGTCTTGGTGAATATTGGGATTTGGATTATGTGATCACCGATTTAGACGAAAATTTATCGCTTAATGATTGGATAGAATTTGAGACAGAGGGTCAAACCTTTATAGCGAAACTGGTTGAAGATATAAGTGGGGAAAATACCCGTTATATTATTTCATTCTTTGGTGATCGTCCTACCGTAGGCTTTGTCGGCGTAAATTATCAGGCACGAATATTTAGGGATAAATCATTGCTTTCTGCCACCGCCCGAACCTGGAGTGATGAAGTAGCAGCACTAAATGCTACGGCCGCTCAACAGTCGGGCATATGGCGTAAACACCGTTCCTATTCCTACCTGGGCAATGATGTGGCGCTAGCTTCGCTATCTGATAATCTATATCCTTACACTTCCTTCAAGCCGTTCGATGCCTGGAGCCATAATCAGACCCCTACGTCTGCCCAATGGCAAAAGAACAGCGAAATAACACTCTATGACGTAAATTCTCATGCCCTGGAAGCTATGGATGTCAATGGCAACTATGCCGCTACTAAAATGGACAATAAACAAGAAAGGGTTTATGCCACCGTGGCGAATGCCACTTACAATGAATTTGCTTTCTCAGGAGCGGAAGATGAACCGATCGGAGGCTATTTTGGGGGCAAAGTCAAGCTGGAAGGTGAATATGTCGAAGGGTACGGCCATACGGGCGCTCATTGGGTCTTATCACGAAATGGTAATGATAAAGGGTTTTCCTATGAAATTACAGATGTACAATCTCCGAGCTATCATGCGTCTTTTTGGAGTACAGAACCCGGTGCTACAATAAAATACAGGGAACGCATTGGTGGTGTATGGAGTACAGAAAAAGTGCCTCAAAGCCTGCCACTTAGGTCAGTTCAGGTGGGTGACGAAGAAGATCGATGGTACCTGCATAGATACAACTTTGAAGTAAGCAGCGGGGTACAGCGTGTGGAAGTTTGGACCGAAGGTGACGGTAATACCCTTCAGGACGATTTTCGTGTCCATCCAACGGACGCCACCATGACCAGCTATGTCTACAATGAGTGGGGCGAATTGGAATATATCCTGGATGCAAATAATATCTACACCAAGTATGAGTACGATGCCATGGGGAGATTGGCGAAAACATTTAGAGAGACATTTGAGCATGACGCCGTGTGGGCATCAAATGTAGATTATCATTATAGAAGTGATCAGAACCTGACCTTTCAAGGTGATGTGGCCTTTAGCCGCCTGGATTATAATACTTATAATCTACGGGTTGATTTTGATACGCAAGGTTCCGGGAATTACTCATCGGTTTGGAACATAGGCGGAACAACGTTCAACAGGTCCGGAAATTCAATATCTTATGACGTTCCTTCTGAAGGAAACAAAGATGTGATTGTGCAGATTACAGATAATAATTCAGGGTTAAGTTTTATGGCCTATGATAGAATCTATTTCGATATCTGCCCGACTCCGGGAATGACTCTAGGCTCTTATTGCGAAGTTAATAACGATGGATGCAAGACAGGCTGGGTAATAATTAGAAGGGCTGATGGGTTTTGTGGTGAAAATCAAGAAAGAGTCTTCGATGACATTAGTTGTAATAATAATGCAAACCCCAGTTGTCCACAATAGAAAAATATGATGTTACAAAGAAAGAAAATTGTAGGTTCCCTAGCTGCATTGTTAATCCATTCATTATTGCATGCACAAACGCTATCAATTCAATCAGCATGTGGGACTCAAGTTTGCCCGAATGTTGAATGTACTTATACTGCCCAAGTTACAGGATATAGCGATAATACTTCTTGTTTAAGTTACTTTTGGAATTTTTCAGGTGGGACAAGAACTGGCGGATCAGCTAATTCAAGGTCAATAACAATTAGATGGTCGAGTTCAGGAAGTATTACCGTTAATGCAGAAGTTTTTGATGAAGAACTGGTCGATGGTTGCGATTTTTTTTACGGCAATGAAACCAAATCAATTACAATGGGTTCGAGTGCCAGTGGTAGTTTATCTGCTTCATCTTCGCACTCAGGTATCTTTTGTCCTGGTGACAATGCCAATCTAACAGCTTCAGTATCAGGAGACGCAAGTTATTTGGGATGGTATAACGAATCAAACGTTAGAATTACCACAAACCTAAATTTACCGGTAAGTGCTCCTGGAAGGTATACGGCCAAAGCCCAATTATCCTCGTTTTGCGTTAATGAAACTCTAACAAGAAATATCTATTTAAACGGACCAAATACGAATTACAATTTGGGTACGACCATCGGGGACCGGGTTGTCTACAAAAATGTAGAGAATTCGGGTGCCATTGAAGTAGTTGGCAGCAATGCACCAGTAGACTTTTGGGAGAAAAGTGAAGTGTCAGGAAACTGGAACAATATAGGCAATTCCGGTTCTTACACGTTGGCTTACAATGAATCATTTACAAAACAAACACAATACCGTGCAAAAGTTAGTAAGTCCTGCCCAACGGAACCCGACCAATATCTAAACACCGCGACAATTTCAGTAATAGAATTAATACCGGATAAAAATTCGATATCAGCATTTTCATTGGATGAGAATCAAGAGAGGGTTGGAGAATCTGTAAGTTATTTTGATGATAGTGGTCAACTTGAACAAACGCAGACAAAGAACCAGACTGACGATATAATTTTCATTAATGCACCAATTTATGATATTTACGATCGCAATATTGGGAGTTCGCTAGGTGCACCGCTAGATAGGCAATCCTTTGGGTTTAAAGATGGTTTTATTTCGTTTGGTGCAAATCCTGATTATGAACCAGGGCCTGTAGATACTAACGCTCCGGGAACCCTGGGCTGGTATTACAGTGACAACAATGATATCGAAGATAACGTACCAACCACCGCTTATCCCTATTCCCAGATTGAATACTACGATGACGGCACTGGCGATATCAAACGGTCAGCCGGAGTGGGGGAAGAACTACGACTTGGATCAGGACATGAGGTATATAGCCGCACTTTTGGCGTGACCACTGAACTGAATGAATACGTTGAAATTCGCAATCAGCTATTTGAATTAGCAGCGCCTACCACCCTGACGGGAGAGTCCATTCAAACCATCACCATAGATCAGAATGGGAATAAAGCAGTCAGCTTTTCGGACCGCAGTGAAAATGTTTTACTTACCGCAAGGGCCATTTCTACAGCGACAGATTTGGCGGTTAAACCGGCGTATACCATGGAGGACAAGTCCTATAATTTTTATGACGATGCCGGTCGGTTGAAAGTATCCATTGCGCCCAACGGTGTTTTGGCCATTGAAGCGGCAGGTGGTATCTCGGCCTTTACAGATCTGGACAAGTTACCCTTTACCACCTACTACACCTACAACCACCAGGGCTGGCTACTGTCAACCAAGGAAACCGATGCAGGAAAAACCGAATACAAATACCGCAAAGATGGCAGTATTCGCTTCTCACAAAATGCGGAACAAATAAGAGAGGACGACTTCTCCTACACCGATTACGACAATTTGGGCAGACCGATTGAATCCGGGGAATATATCGGATCACTGGGTTTCGGCAGTGGTTTAAATTCGCGTCTTGAGGACCGAGGTTTCAATACATGGGCTGCTTCAGATAAAAAGGATTGGGTCAGAACTTATTACGATCTTCCGGACCGTGATATAGGTACGGAAACAGGTTTATCGCTTACCCAGGACTTCGTTATGGGAGCGGTCTCTTATACCGAGAATGAGCACATTAAAACGTGGTACAGTTACGATGAGCAGGGGAGGGTAACCTGGATGGCACAGCAGCCCAAAGCACTCACTAACACTTTTGTGGTCGAATATGCTTACGATTTTCTGGGAAATGTACTTTCGGTAGGTTTTACCTCCTACTTTGGGGCTACCCCATTGGATGAGTTTTACCATTACTATACCTACGATGCAGATAAGCGCTTATCGTCTGTATACACCAGCCTGGTAGGTGGGTTAGACCTGGCAACTATTACCACCAACTCTGACGCAGAGCTTCAAGCCCATTATGAGTACTACCTGCATGGGCCTTTAAAGCGAATAGAGCTGGGCGGTAATCTTCAGGGCATTGACTTTGTGTACAACATCCAGGGGTGGTTAAAACAGATCAACCACCCTGACCCGGATAATGATCCCGGTGGAGACGGTTCCAATAGCTTCTCTGAAGATGCCTTTGGCATGCTTTTGAACTATTACAATACCAATAAAAGCAACCTTTTCGGGGCTGCAGTAAACCATCCGAACCCATCCTTATTCCATTGCTTGCCGGGTGAATCAGGCGAGCCTGATATTCAGCTGGCTCAACTATTCCATGTGCTGACTCCGGATCGGACAAAAACTTCCATTTTCAAACCGTATAGTGCAGAACAACCTCTTTATGAAAAGCTATTTAAGGATTTTGCCAAGAAAGGAGGGCGTAAAGATGGATAATCCAAGAGCACTCTTCAGCTGTAGGAGCTATTTAATGAGAACCGTTGCGCTAGTCACCTTTCAATGGTTGCTTTTGGCTACTGCTTTTGGTCAAATCCCTGTGACCTGGGTCAATACCACCAACATCATTGTTGAAGGTGACAATACCCTAAGAAAGAATTTTTCAAGTGGTTGGAATGCTGAGACTTCGACGGCCAATATTATACCTGCAGGAGCGGCCGGTTGGATCGAGACCGTTATAACCGAGGCGAACAAAAGTAGGATGCTTGGTTTATCGGACGGAGATGCTGGTATAGACTATTTTGCCATTGACTACAACATTTATTTTAAAAACAACGGGGTTGGCTATGTATATGAAAATGGGCTGAATCGTCATACTCTGGGCGCCTATACTACAGGTGATGTTTTTAGGATCGAAAGATTGGGTACTGAAATACGTTACATAAAGAACGGTGCTACATTATACACCTCCTTGGTAAGTTCAACGCAGGCGCTGGTGGGTAATGCATCCATGTTCCAAGAAGGTGGCACGCTAGGTCAGGTAAACATGTCACACAGCGTAATATCAAGTGGATCACCTAATTTAGGATCTTCTCAATTAGCTGTTGCGTCCTTGAGTGATTCCAAGGTGAGACTTACCTGGAAGAAAGGAAACGGTCAGCGCAGGGTAGTGCTTGGACGTAAAGGCGCACAACCCGAGCTTCCGACCACGGGTTATACCTTTTATGCGACCAGTCCTTACTTTGGGCAGGGTATGAAAATAGGTCTAGATACATATGTCTTGCTTGATGATGATCGGGGCCTTGAGGAGCTGGAAATAACCGGACTCCTGCCTAACCGGGATTATCAGTTTGCCGTACTGGAATACAATGTAGTTCCCAATAAAGCCAGTGCCTTTTATGCGACCGGTGCAGTATATGCCGGTCATAATCCGCCAGGATCGCCCGAAGCTGGTTATGACGTAGTTTGGACGGATATTATTGGGATGACTGTTAATGACAACGATTTAACTAAAGACGGGACGAATACTGTTTGGGGCAATTCGGGTGCCTTCTCGTTGAATAAAATACCCGCTAGTACGCATGGCTGGATCGAGATCACCAATACCCAAACCAACAAACATAGAATGTTTGGGTTGTCAAGCAAGAACATAGATGCAGCATATATAGGTATAGATTATTGTTTTTACCTGAACGGTGCAAATTTAGGTATCTATGAATGTGGAGCTAACATCGGTACATTTGGTACCGTTGCCAATGGTGATAAATTCAGAATAGAGCGTGTGGACGGTGTAGTGTACTATTTAAAAAACGATCAGATCGTTTACATCTCGAAGGTCACCACGGACAGGGAGCTGTATTTTGACGTGTCCTTCTATACCGCCGGAAGTATTTTGTCGAGAGCGAAAATGTCAAGCGGCTCGGCCAGCCTTTATGTTTCTCAACCGGCCAGTGCGGCTAGTGGATTAAGCGTGAGCGCTATCAGTGAACATCAGGCCACGCTGTCCTGGACGAATGGCAACGGTTCAGATCGCGTGATTTTTATTAGTACTAGTACTTTAACACCTCCCACGGACGGCTTTGATTATCTGGCAGATCCAAAGTTCGGTTTAGGTACGGAGATGGCTTCAGGCCAATTTGTGTTGGGCAACTTCACTACGGAAAATACCATGATCATAGAGGGGTTATTGCCAGGTACGCAGTACAATGTAGGGGTAGTAGAATACAACAAGGCCACGGGAAAACTGAATAACTATGAGGATGGAGCAATTCCTGCTGTTAGTTTTACCACGTCTTCCGCATCAGGCAGCCTCGAATCAGTGAACTGGGTTGACTTGGTAGGAGTTTCGGTGAACGGGAATGCCATTACCAAAACCGGAGCTTCCGGTTGGAATGCCGGCGCAGCATCCTCTCAAATGTTAGAGTCTGACCAGAACGGGTATGTAGTCGCCACGGCACCCGCCACCACGGCTAATCTTATGTTTGGGCTGGCAGCCGGCAATACAAATAATCATCACAACACCATAAACCACGCCATATATCTTATTAGTGGTGGCCAAGTACGTGTGTATGAATCTGGAGCCAATAAGGGCTCTTTTAGCACTTATCAAGTAGGCGATCGTTTTAAAGTACAACGTTCTGGGGGAGTGGTGTACTACCTGAAAAATGACCAGGTATTTTATGTTTCGACTAAGCCGGCAACTACTTCTCTAGTCGCTGATATCTCTTTCAGTACTCCGGGAGCGAGTTTGGAGGATGTAGAAATACATATGGGTTTACGGCACGATGGCACGGTGGATGATCAGATGGAACTTCAAGCCCTGAAAGACCTGTTTACAAATACGAATGGTGCTGGTTGGACCAATTCCACAGGATGGCCCGACCTGGCCAGTTGGCCCGTATCAGCCGATCACAATGACTTCAAAGACTGGTACGGAATAACAGTAGAAAATGGCGACATCACCAAAATTCTGCTACCAAATAATAATTTATACGGAACCTTAAATGGTACCATTGGAAATCTGACTAAGCTAAATAACCTGGAGCTGCACCAAAATAGTTTAGAGGGCTCCCTTCCTACTTCAATGGGTAATTTAAAGGAACTGATTCGCTTGCTTTTGCATAACAACAATTTTACCAATTCGATACCGGCCTCATTAGGTAACCTAAACAAGGTGACCATATTGTACTTGCACAACAATAGCTTAACCGGTAGTATTCCACCAGAGCTAGGTGATCTGTCCGCGTTACAACACATGTACTTGCATACCAATCAGTTAAGCGGTTCCATTCCACCACAGTTGTCTAATCTTGATAAGGTATTGTACCTTCACTTTTCTAACAATCAGTTGACCGGCAGTATTCCCGCTGAGCTTAGCCATCTGCGCACCCTGTCGTATTTGAACCTGACAAATAACCAGTTAACGGGTGAGATCCCAGTTGTGTTAAGCCATCTGCCAAAACTCCAAACGCTATTCCTGGCCACCAACCAACTTACAGGAGAAGTGCCTGGAGCCTTGGGTAATATGCCAGTACTAACCAACTTACATCTGCATAACAACCAATTGACAGGTACCATTCCTCCTGAACTGGGTAATCTCAGCAGACTCGCACAGCTTTATGTGTCCGGGAATCAGCTTAGAGGTGCCATTCCCAGGGAGTTGGGAAATTTGAAGCGGTTAACCCACTTGGTACTGAATGATAACCTATTGACTGGCAGCATTCCACCCGAGCTTGGACAATTAGCCACTTTGAACTATTTCTATTTATACAATAACCAGTTTTCTGGCAGCATTCCTAGAGAGCTGGATAATATGCCTGTGTTGACTAATTTTAATGTGTCCAATAACCAACTATCGGGTACATTACCTACAAACTTTGGTTCCAGTATGGTTAAACTTCAAACCTTTAATGTTAACAACAATAACCTGTCCGGTGCGGTGCCGGAAGGACTGTTGTCCATGCCTGTTTTGCGTTTTGTCTACGTCCATAAAAATGACTTTACTTCGATACCTGATTTCCAAAATCACCCGAATAAAGCGGCGCTTTACCTTTACCTCAGTGACCTAATGCTTCCCTTTGATGAAATTGAGAAAGCGTATCTGGGAGGCAATCATGGACATGTTACGGTGCAATACGTCCCACAACGCACCAATGTCAATATCATCCGTAAGGTAGTGAATGAAAACATGGTGTTGGTCAACGATCGAACAGGGGGACAGGATGCGCAGTATCAATGGCAGGAATTGATTAATGGGACCTGGACAGATATTTCTGGAACTACCAATGTTAATTATACCTTGACCGGAGTTACTGAAGCTATGATAGGAGATCAGTATCGCTGTGAGATTACCAATACCCAGATCACCAATGTCACGTTATTCAGCAGTACCTATGAGATTACAGACCTGGAGGATCCTGTAGACCCTACCTTTGAACCCAAGGCGCTCTACAACGGCAACATCACCTCCATGCACTGGCGCACTGCTGCACCGGTAGACACCGACGCACAAGACTTTGAAGGGGTCTATCTGTTTGACTACGATGACAAATACCAACTGAAAGAAGCCGTTTTTGGGGAGAACAATGCCGGAGCTGTGACCATAAGCACAAATAACTATCGTGTGAATACCCTCGCTTACGACGCTAATGGTAATCTTGATACCCTCAGACGGTATGACCACCAGGGAACCATCAAACATGATTTTTCCTACGACTACAAGCCGGGGACCAACCAACTGGATAATATTGATGGACATGCCACCTATCACTATAATGACATCGGGCAGTTAACCGAGGAAATAGGTGAAAATGGCCAGGCTAAATACGTGGATTATGACGTAACCGGAAAAGTAGTAGCTGTCTACGCCGATGAAGCCAAAACGGATCCTAAAGTTACCTACCAATACGATGACCGCGGCTTCCGCCTCATGTCACGCAACGAAGACACCGGCACCGAAACCTGGTACATCCGCGACGCATCCGGTAATGTCATGAGCATCTATGAGAAAAAAGACGAGGTTGGCGAGCTCGTACAAAAAGAAGTGCCGGTATACGGCTCCGGTAAGATAGGCACCTACTATGCGGATCAGGACGGTTCCATGGCCTATGAAATGACCGACCACCTGGGGAATGTACGAGCCGTGGTCAGCCGCAGAAGAGTAGCATTTGAAGCCACCATGGAAGACACCGGTAGTGCGGATTACAGCAACCCCCGGGTAGAAGAAATGCAGTACTTCGTCAACCTGGACGGCACCGAATACCACAATGCCGGGTTCTTAAACCATACATTGGACGGAGATATTTCAGCCCACCTCACCGGCAACACCGGTAAAATCATAGGTCCGGCCATTACACTCGTAGCCAAAGCCGGTAACACCTACAAAATGGAAGTATTTGGCAAATACGAAGAGCAAGCCAGCTATGCGTCACCCTTAGGGATAGCCGACCTGGCATCGGTACTTGGGCAGACCTACCTGAACACCAACGGCCAGGAAGCGATTGGAGCGTTAACCGATGCCTTTAACAGTGCGCTGACCGGTTTTGCCAACGATGGTGCGAATGCAGCGCTACCTTTGGCCTTCTTGAACTTAATCCATTTTGATAATACTTTTAATGTCATCCAGGCCGAGAAAGTGCAGTTAACCACCGCAGCGGGATTTGCTCCCGGGCAAGAGCACCTGACCGAATTTGAGAAGATCGACCAGGAAATTGAGATTGCTTCTGGTCAAGATGGCTACGTCTATGTCTATGTGTCCAACCACACCCCGGATTCCAAAGTCTACTTTGATGACCTCTTAGTGACCATGGAAGAAGACATCGTCACCCAGGCCACTGACTACTATCCATTTGGCAGTGTTGCAAGACGGGCGAACACGCCTAATAGCTATTTTGAAGATCCAAGTAGTGCGGCTCCCGCAGATTACCCTGTAGATTGGATAAATACGGCGGGAGTTAATGTGAATGGCAATAGCCTTCAAAAGACGTCCTCCACTACAGGTTGGGGAATTCATGGGGCCAGTTCCGAAAATACACTAGCAGCGGGCGAAGATGGCTGGCTAGAATTTACATTGGTGGAAAAACAAAAGCACCGTGCCATTGGCTTGACCGCATCAGACAACGATTACAGCCTGGCCGATATTGATTACGGTATATATGTTCATTACAACGGCACCATTCGTGTGCGTGAAAGCAATGTTGAAAAAGGGTCCTCTCGTACTTACTACAATGGAGATATCGTTCGTATAGAAAGAGAAGATAGTCAAGTGCGATATTTGCACAATGGAGAGCTTTTTTATACTTCTGATATACCTTCTACCAGTAGTTTAGTGGTGGATGCAACATTTCATACCTACTTAGGTACAATCCAAAATACTACAGTTTCTTTTGGTACAGCTGCGCAAATTACCGCTAATGGTAGTCCTTCTCTGCAAGCCAATACAGTAGCCGGTTATACCTTTGATAACACCTTAGACGATCTCACCGGTACCGGAGGCGCATTTACAACCGATAAGGACGGCAATGCCAACAGTGCTTATTTGTTTGATGGTGTAGATGACATCAAAACGGTGGTCAATAGTGCTGGATTGAATATTACTAATGACTTGACTGCCATGGCATGGATAAAAGCCGGACTCCAAAGCGGAGATATGGAAGGAGGCATGATAATAGCCAAGCATCATGGAGGAAACACTAATGAGCGAGGTTGGACAATGGCCTCTACCACGGTAGATGCGGCCCACAGAAATAAATTACAGGTTGTGATTTCAGAAAATGGGACAAATACTTCAGGAAACCTTAAGATGTACCACTCGTCGGTACCTGTGTTTGATGATCAATGGCATCATGTGGCCTTTAGCTTCAAAAATGGAACTCTAAAGCTTTTTATCGACGGACAGGAGGATACTGGAGTCGTAAAGTATAGAGATGATATTATTGGGGGAATTTATGCTAATTCTGCAGATATTACAATTGGTCATCATCTGGTAGATGGTGAGATCAGGAGGTATTTTAATGGAGCACTAGACGATATATATATCTTCAACCGCGCATTGACCGCCGCTGAAATTCAGCAGCTGGCGCAGAAGCAAACTCCGCAGGAAATAGACGCAGCTAACAGTCAGCAGCTAGCGGCTAACAGCTCCTTCGGGCAGTACTATCGCTATGGCTTTCAAGGGGAATACAGTGAAGAAGATAGCGAAACAGGATGGAATAGTTTTGAACTCAGGATGTATGACCCGGTGATTGGACGCTTTTTGGTGGTTGATCCAATGCGGGAATTTCCTTCGTCTTATGTGGGTATGGGAAATAACCCTGTTAACCTTACCGATCCGACAGGCGGTATGACAGGCGGTGGAGACCCTCCTGTATTTTGGGGCCCAAGCTTAGGAGGTCTTGTAAGGTCAATAAGACCCCGAAGAACTCCACATACTAATTTTACATTTGGTGTTGGTATTGGGGCACGAGGGAGACTAGGATCCTTTGATGGTACTAAGGCGGATGCTGGTGTCGATGCGGCACATTTCATGTTTACTGCTGGAACTGATGGAGCTAATTTTCAGGCTACTATTGGTGCTGGGGCATTTAAGGCAGAACATTCCGGCTTAATGGTTGGTGGTGAAACCTATTTTTTCAGGGGGAATTTAGGGTTCAAAGGTGACGGATTTGATTTCTTTGGTGGTCAAAGAGGATTCTTTGATTACCCTACTTCATCAAATGGATTTATAGATAATGATCCTAATACAATCATTGATATAGGCGTTGGCGAAATAGGTTATGAGTCTAACTATAGTTTTTTCGATTTTATTGGTGATTTTATTAATGGTACGAGGAATTATTTCAGAAATGTCTTTCATCTTGATGGGCTTAGAAATGATAATAATTCAATTGATGTTGATGAGTTCTGATGAAGAGTAATAGATTCCTATTTATAATACTTAGATTTTTTTTTCTCTACATAGGTTTGATACTGGCAATTTCAGATATGAAAGATGGACAGTATGATGGCATACTATGGCAAGACGTTGCTTTAGGAGTGCTACTTCTTTTTGGACACATTTCATTAAGTAGAAAAATACATTTTGCGATAATCAATAAAGAAGGAATTATTCTAGACTCAAAGAAAACTGTCGTATGGTCGGATATATCAATTGTTAGTCGCTATTTTCTTTTATACCGGGTGACTTGTATAAATAATGCTACTTATTTTTTTCCGGTTAGTGTTCTTCCAGTTCCAGAATTCGGTGTGACTATAGAATCAACTGATATGGATCAATTTATTCGTAAAAAGATTCAAAGTTCGTCATCTTCATAACACTGTTCTGCAATTTTATTAAGCCTAGGTTGAAGCCAAAAGATTCCTAATACACCTAAAAAGAACAGGCAACTTTCTTTAAAATGATTCTTTAAAGGAACCCATTTTTTTTCTTCTGTGGACACTAATAGTTTTCCTAAGTGATAATTGATTTGCATTACTGCAACAACTAAGTACAGGATGATCAAAATCCAATATCCGCTGAATATATAGATTACATTAGGATCCATTAGTGCAATGGCAATTCCATGTGCGAAAATTAAGAATACAACATTGATTTTAAATAAGTTATTATTTATTGAAACCCTTCGTGGAGTGCATTCATAGATAGATTCACCAAGAATTAGTACCCATAACCAATAGTAAGTAAAAATTATTATTCTCTTTAGTTTTAATACCATAAAGTCAAATTCGGGTATTGAACTAATCAGTACTATGGGTAAGACAACCGATAAAAATATCTGCCAATGCTTGGCTCTTATTAAGTATTCATTCATACCCTAAGAAGCATACGCCTGCCTCGCTTTTACATCCCTAAGCATGGCATCAATCGTATAGAGGAAGTGTTCCCGGTCTTTCTCTGAAAGAGAGTTGATCTCCGCTAGTCGTTTTAACATGGTTGGGTCTTTGAGCACCTCATTATTTTCAGTCTCCCCTAGAAGATAGCCCACTGTAGTATCCAAGATACCTGCCATGCGCTTGACCACGTCAATGGTAGGCTTTACCTCGTCCCGTTCATACTTGCCAATGATGGAATGGTGTACCCCCAGTTCCCCTGATAGCGCATTTTGCGAAAAGCCTTTGGCTTCCCTGCATTCCCTCATTTTTTTACCAAAAGTGCTCATAAGCTATAATATAGTAGCAGAAAGGGTAAAAGTAGTGCGTATTTATGGGATAAAGAAATAGTATATGAGTTGTTTAAATAATAAAATCTTGTAGATTTATACCAAATATGCGCAACTCATAAAAAACGATGCTCCAAACCGCTAATCCAGAACAACTCGAATACGAAAATAACCTCTTAAAACTCACTGTCCTGGGCGGCATCAAACTCGAAGGGCTGGACAGAATGCGAGTGACCTTAAAAATCGAACTCAAAGACACTTCAATACCAGCGATCAGACATAACCTGGACTTATACAACGACACTCAACTAGAAAAACTGATCAGAAAAACAGCCGAGCGTTTGGAGCTCGGCACCAGCGTAATAGCCGCCAGCCTGAACGAACTCACCAACCAGTTAGAGCAGTACCGCATCGAAGAATTAGAAAAACAAACTGAGCAAGAAGACAAAAAGAAGTTCCTCACCCCCGAAGAGGTGCGAGCCGCACAGGCATTTTTAGCACAACCGAACCTTATCGAAAGAACCAATGAAGCCATTGGCAGGGCAGGCGTGATCGGAGAGGCAACCAACCGATTATTAATGTACCTGATTTTCACCAGCCGCAAACGAGAACAACCGTTACACATTGTCAGCTTGGGTAGCAGTGGAGTAGGGAAAACCCATTTACAAGAAAAAGTGGGTGCCTTGATCCCCGAAGAAGACAAAATCGAAATCACCACTCTGAGTGAAAACGCCTTCTACTATTTTGGCCAACGCGAGCTAAAAAACAAACTCATCCTAATCGAAGACCTGGACGGAGCAGAAGGCGTGCTTTATCCCCTCAGAGAACTCCAATCCAAAAAATCCATCAGCAAAACCGTAGTCAGAAAAAATACAAAGGGCGAAACCAAAACCATCAGCTTAAAAGTAGAAGGCCCGGTCAGCGTAAGTGGCTGCACTACCAGAGAAAGCTTGTACGAAGATAATGCGAATCGATCCTTCTTGATCCATATCGATGAAAGTGCCGAACAAGACGAGAAGATCATGACCTATCAGCGAGTCGAGTCAGCTGGGGAACTGGACAAACAAGCTGAATACCAAATCCGCGAACAATTAAAGAATACTCAGAGGGTGCTACAACCCATCACGATCCGTAACCCCTTTGCCCATCACCTGAAAATCCCCAAGGAAGTCTTTAAACCCCGAAGGACAAACGCCCATTACTTAGCCTTTATCGAAGCCGTTACCTTCTACCACCAATACCAGCGTGAAGAAAAAGCCGATCCGGAAACAGGCGAAGTGTATATAGAAACCACCCTGGAAGACATTGAAATTGCTAATCGCTTATTAAAAGAAGTCCTGTTAAGAAAATCGGATCAACTGAATGGAGCGACTAGAAAATACTTTGAAAAACTAAAAACCCTGGTAGGTTCAGAAAATAATGAAACCGATCAAGTGAATACCTTCACCAATGCCTTCATCCGCTCAAAACTGCGTATCAAAGGCACTACCCTGAGAAGATACCACAATGCTTTACTGGATGCCGGGTTGATCCAAACCCAAAGCGGCAAACCCTCGACAGGTTACACCTATCAGATCGTTGACCCCAAAGAATATCAAAAACTACAAGACAGCATTACCAGTGTGTTGGGTGAAATACTAGTTCACTGTGAGCGCGCCAGTGCGCCAAAGGTGAGCCAGTCTAAGAATGGCTCACGCAAGCGCAAGAAAAACAACCACTTAGCCGATGTGAGCTATACTTTTGAAAAAAGAGGACAGGGATGAAAAAACTACCTCTCAAAAGTTCATCCTTCAATTACCTGGAACACGCTTTCAAAGAATGGCTGGACATCTTAGGTTATTCGGCCATGAGCGTGTACAACCTGCCGCATTTAATACGTGAGTTCTTTCACTACCTGGAACAGCACGGGAAAAACCATATTACCCAACTCCAAACGAAGGACTACCAAAACTACTTTCACCACATCAGCAGTAGAGCCAACCAAAGAAGGGGCGGGGGATTGAGCAACAACTACCTCAACAAACATATCCAGGCCATTGAAAAACTGATCGAGTTTTTAGATCATAAGGGGACACAGAATATCCCTGCCTTAAGCTTACGCCAGCTCAAACTCAACCAAAGGGAAATCACCTACTTGACTACTGAAGAAATCCAGCAACTCTATCAAGCCATCGACAAAGGCATCACAGAAAGCCAAACCTTAAAATATCAAGCCCTCTATGCAAGAGACAAAGCCATGCTCACCATCTACTACAGCTGCGGCTTGCGCAAAAACGAAGGCGTACACCTGGAACTCAATGACATCAACCTGGACACCCGCATCCTGCATGTTAGAAAAGGCAAAAACTATAAAGAGCGGTTCGTGCCCTTGAGTAAAACCAGCGCCAAACACCTGCAAGATTACATTTACGATCACCGGCCTGTATTGCTCAAAGAAAAGACTGAGAGCCGTTTATTTATCGGTTACAGTGGTAAACCCATGCAAGGGCAAGCCCTTTATCGAAGGTTCAAACTCTTACTGTTAACCGTAGAAAACCCAACCCTACAACAGAAAGAACTAGGCTTGCATAGCCTGCGGCATAGCATCGCTACCCATTTGCTTCAAGCTGGCATGGCCCTACAAAAAATACAACGGTTCCTAGGCCATAGCTCCCTGGAATCCACTCAAATCTATACGCATTTAGTTGATGAAAGCAGCCACCTTTAAAACCTACTTACAAGCAGAAGGCAAAAGCAAAAGCACTGTAGAACGCTACTACACCCATGCGATCCATTTTATCAGTTGGTTAGATGGAGATAATACAGAAATCGAAAATGCCACAGCTAAAGAAGTACTGGCCTACCTCAATCAGCTACAGAAACAAGGCGATAGCAACACCACAAGAAACCTGAAACTCAATGCGATCAAACACTTCTTCAATTACCAGGTCAGGAACGGCCACCGATCAGACAATCCCATCCAACACCTGAAGCTCAAAGGCATCCAACAAAAGAAACTTTACCCGATTTTGACACCCCAAGAACTACAACAACTCCATGACGACTACTCGCCCACCCATACCCTTAGCCAAAAGCGCAACAGAACCATCTTAAGCCTGATGATCCACCAAGGGGTGACTACCGCAGAAGTCAATGCACTGAAAGCAAATGACCTCAAACTAAGAGAAGGTGAAATCTATATCGCAGGCAGCAGAAAAAGCAACGAACGCACCTTAGAGCTGAAATCCCATCAAATCCTGGATCTGATGGAATACAGCATGCAACTAAGACCTGAACTAATAAAAAGTCAATCCGATCCTACCAATGATTACCTGTTCCTGACTGTCCCTATGATCGGTAAAGCAAAAGCCGTAGAAAAACAAGGTAGGGAGCGGCTACAGATCTGGAAAGAATTAAGCAAAACCGTTAAAAAACAAAACCCACACTTCATCAACTTCAAACAAGTCCGCACCAGCGTGATCACCCACTGGTTGAAACACTACAACTTAAGAGAAGTGCAGTACAGGGCAGGCCATCGCTATGTAAGCAGCACAGAAGCCTACTTAGTGAACCAGATCGATGATCTGCAAGCCGATATAGACAAGTTCCATCCTATATGAGTTAAGATCATGACCGATAAAAACCGCAGTCCTTAACCGCATAGAACAGCCCAAAATAGTACCTTAGCTGGTACATATTATCACGGCTTGATCGCCTTATTCTTAGTACCGAAATCGCAAATTTTATCTACCAAGAGTATAAGGAGAAAAAGCCCGTGTGCCACATGGTGCGTGGGCTGTTCTGTCTTTTGGTAAAGGTTTTTGCGAGCCTGGTACTGGGACAGTTACAGTTCCACGCACCGCCATTTTAGGGGGTGTACCATCTAAACCCGCTTAAAATGAAATCGTTAAAAAGAAAAGAGCTTCAAAAGCTCCTAGACCATATAGCAGACAGCTATGCCGGAGATTATGCCAGCGTAAGCCGTGACCTCAACAAAGCCATTTATTGCTTACACTTCCTGGCCAAAGATGAAATCCCACGCGATGAAGTGCAAGACCTGTGCTTTGCCCTGCATAAACTTGGAGAATGCTTCTATCAGGCCTACAGAAGACAAAGTGAATGTATAAGAAACCCAAATAACTAATGAAACCGTTATCTTTAAGTATGAATAGTATAGCAGAGATCAAGACCATTTTACACCATTACATAGCCGAAACCGATGACGTACAAGCTTTGGCCAAACTAGAGCAATATGTTAAGAAGCTATTGGCCAAAGAAGATAAGATCATTGCTTATACGGCACAAGGGCAACCCTTGAACCAGGCAGCCTATAAAAAAGAGATTGATGAAGCGATAGCTGAAGTGGACAGAGGGGAAGTAATCTCGCAAGAAGAAATGGAAAAAGGCTTGTGAAAAAAACCGTAGAATGGTCGAAGCGCGCTAAAGCTTCGCTGGATTATTATTGCGATCAAATTGCAGTAGAGTCCCCAACCAGTGCTAAAAAAGTAAAAAGGGAGATCGTAATTACGGCTAAGACGTTGTCGAAAAACCCCAATCTATACCAGATAGATGAAAACTATCCTGACAACCCAGGAAACATCAGGCGCTTTTTTCGATGGAGCTATCGCGTAGTTTACCAGGTTCGGGAAGAGCGTGTAGTGATCCTTAATGTTTTTCACACGAGCCAACATCCGGAAACAAAGTAACCCACTCCCTCAAGTCTGCCCCAATAAAAGGATAGGAGTCGCTTTGCTCCGTGTTGATGATTTTGGTTCCGCCTTCCTCTGGTCGGACTTCACCAAAACTTGGTTCAAAGGTGTGCCTGTGATACTCGGCCGGGACTGCGCTCCGTAAAAAGCAAGGGTATATAAAACTCCCTCTGGTCGCCCTTGCTTTTTACTCCACTTGCCCGTCCTGTGTTCCTCGCCACGGCTGTTCCCTTTTACTTTTTGATGGATTAATGATCCGCCAGCTGGCGGAAGGAAGGCAAAAAAGTAAACCACAGCCCGTGTTAGGCTCGCCTGCGACCTCAGTCAGACACGGTCAGTCGGGCTATCACCCTTTTCCTGCCCGGCTTCCTTCGAACTCGCGGACGGCAAGCAGAAAAAGGAAATGCAATCTTAACGCGCGAAAGCTCATCCGTACATTTAATCAAGGATCGTAGTCGCTTGTAACGTTCTTTTGATCGAAGCACGCCCCACAAATCCACCCAAAACCTAAGCGCACTCCAATCAAAACAACGGATCACTTTAGTTGGCTTTATTAGTTGCCTTTTGGGTGTACGGAATGATCCCAAAATGTCGGCCCTGACGAAAGGAAGGCTTTGGGTTGGCCTTGCAGGGTTTTTGGGATGGAATGGAGTGTAGGGCTGGCCTTCTCCGCACCGTACCCGCATCCCCTGGCCAGGTGTGTAGGAAATAGGGCAAAGCAGGGCTGGCAAAAAAAGCAAGGCCGACCAGGGGGAGCTTGTATAGCCTTGATTTTTTTCTTGGGGGGAGTAACAACGGGGATTGCCCGGCTACACTATCTAGACAGGGGCGCAGGTGCGGATTAACTCATGCTGTGGCTACAGGTGACGGGAAAAGGCCGGAGCGGCTGACCTGTAGGGAGAACAGCTAGTGCGGGTAGAGAAGTATAGGAGCTGGGGATCTGCGGGACAGGTGGAGCGGGAAGCTACTATGCTGAACGACCAAACACGATATAACCTCGTGCGACACAGAGAGCACGTTTTTCACGTCCTAATTTATCCAAAATCTTCTCGTTAACTTTTGTCCTCTGAAATAAAATCGAGCTCTGTTAGCTTTAAAGAGAGTTTTTAGAAGAAAAATGAAAAAAGTTTAATGAAAATCTGTCAAAACGGAAATCGCAGACTATTTATATTAAAAATACGGTAATGGATAAAAAAGAAGAACATGTAATGATAAAACTCTTGTGGTTTAGGATTGAGGTGAAGAACCCTTCTCAATGGACGATAATGTTAATGGTACTCTCGATAGTTATGCTGGTTTTGTTCAAGATATTGTAAAGCATTATCTTGGATGAAATGGGTTGCTTAAAACTATCATATCGACAGGAGGGGACTAAGGAAGAATCACCAAATTTTTCCTGGGAGGTCTACAAAAAAGGGGGAAGTGGTTCAGAAAAATGCGTAGAGTACTATCGCTATGGCTTTCAAGGGGAATACAGTGAAGAAGATAGCGAAACAGGATGGAATAGTTTTGAGCTTAGAATGTATGATTCTGAAATAGGCAGGTGGATGGTTACTGACCCTTATGGTCAGCATTGGAGTCCTTATCTATCAATGAGTAATGACCCAATCAATCAAATTGACCCGGATGGTGGTTTTAACGATTATGTTCAAAAAGCAGATGGTTCAGTAGTTCAAGTAGGAACGACAGGTGGTGAGTACAGACACCAAGTATATAATGAATCTGGAGAACTCCTTTATCAGATGCTTAGCCCTGTTACAATATCAGCTAGGCAAGCAATAAGTGTAGGCCCTACACCAGGTTGGCTCTTCACGGAAGTAGATGCAGAATTTCATGTAGATTTCTATGGAAGTGCTAGATTTGGCTATGTCAATTCAGCCGATGTTGGACCTTTAGGCTTTTCTTCCAATGCAGGTGCTGTTGAACTGCTTAGATTCGGGTACAAGTACGATATTAATGACGGCTTATCTTCAGGTAACCTTTATTCTAGATATATTGGTGAAAATGGAGTGCTCAGGTTTAGTGCTGGTCAGAGAGCAGAATTTGGAGCGGATTTGAAATTTGGTGGGGAGTACATATTGAACTTAAATAAGGGAACCTTTAATTATAACAAAGCATTTGTTGGAGGTGGTGCCCCATTTGTTGAAGCCAAATATGTGTCAAGGCACTCTAGTGTTCACTCTATTGATCTGGGCGGTCAAGAAGAATTTAGTAAGTCCTATGGGCCTTTTGGCTTCACATTAGGTTTTAATAGTACGATACAGTTTAACTTGACTAATCCAAAAGCAAAGTAAAATGATAAGTACCATATTGTTCATCACCATATTTATGATATTTGGCCTGTTAGTGATCTTCAACAGTTATTATCGTAAAAACAAGATAGTAGCAGGATTAAAAATAGATTATCTTAACAGAACTTTAAATGACGATAACATAAGCAACTATATGCCAGTAAGTTCTTATTCTATGTCCAACGTAATGCCTAATCCATTTCCGTTGATTATACAAAAGAATATGAAGAACACTACTTACAAATTGATAGTTGATGAATTTCAAAAGATAAAAAAGAATACGAGGCTGATCAATATAGTACTTTTGCCATTACTCATAATTCTCATAATAATACTTCTATATTTTTATCCAGATTTTGTGGTAGAGATAATTAATAATCCAGAACCGGAATAACTACATGGCGCGCTTTTTTAAAGCATGGCTAAAATCAAAGCCTGGTTTAATAAGCTGGGCTTTTTTAGTATAGGAATTTAAGAAGCGTAGGCCTGTCTGGTTTTAGCGTCCCTGATGTAAGTATCAATTGGATCAAATAGCGTTTTCTTTTTATCATCTTCGAGAAGTTCGAGGTCTTGTAGTCGTTGCAATGTTTTTTTATCAAAAGAAGTATATGCTTTTCTCAAACTGGTCGTAGGTTTTTCTACGAGCTAATCATAGTGTAGAGCGTCCGCTCGGTTTATTGGTCTCAGGAGGAGTTAAAGCTATGCACTTTTAGTGCATTTTGCTTTAGCTTCTAAAAATATATCTTTGATTCATGCCAAAAGCTCACCGGATCAATGGTCATACTGTTTCACGTCTTACTGCGCATATCGTATGGTCAACGAAGTACCGGTATTCTGTTTTGGAAGGTGATATAAAGGTGAGATGCCGTTCTTTGTTGATCCAGATATGTGATTCGGAAGATGTACGCATATTAAAAGGTGTTGTATCAAAAGACCATGTTCATATGCATATAGAATATCGTCCATCACAATCGCT